>JBIRBD010000094.1:0-8113 GCA_044326465.1 Chthoniobacterales bacterium | reverse complement strand
TTGTCCTTCTTCAGAATCTTTCGATTCTGAATCAGGTGTAACCCTGAGCACCACTTCTATTGCAACTCGTCTTACGACAAGGTGACAATAGGGATACTCATTTCAAAGTTTTTCTATCTTTCTTTGATGGGTTGTCCTTCTTCAGAATCTTTCGATTCTGAATCAGGTGTAACCCTGAGCACCACTTCTATTGCAACTCGTCTTACGACAAGTGCGACGTACCCGAGGTCTCGTTTTGCTAAAGGTTTAAATTTTAGAAAAACATCCAAGCAGGCGACCTGTTCCTCTGTTCTGTCTTGCACCACATAGGGTTTATCATGCCTCGTTGCTTGCGCTTCGAGCGGTGGGCTCTTACCCCGCCTTTTCACCTTGACTCAAAAATCATTCCAGATGGCTGAAATTTATTTTTAAGCAGTATATTTTCTGTGACACTTTCCGTCGACGATGACTTGGGCCATCGCCTCCCATGTGTTCTACATGGTATGTTGCCTTGTAGTGTCCGGACTTTCCTCTAAGAAAAAGAAATTTATTCCCAGCGGTCATCCATTAACACGCATGAGTAATAAGCCAAGATCGCTATAAAGGAAGAAGAAAATTAACTAGAATTATGAAATGCTCAGGTTAATCTTCAGACTGTTTTTTTATGCTCCGCTTACTCAAAATCAGAAATTTAGCACTCGTAGAAGAACTCTCGTGGGAATTGCCTTCGGGCTTTGTCTCTATTACGGGTGAAACAGGTGCTGGTAAATCAGTCATTGTTGGTGCGCTTAAATTTCTTATTGGAGAACGAGCTGATCGAGGACTTGTACGCCGTGGGGCTGATTCAGCGACGATTGAAGCAGTATTTCAGTTTGAAAAGAGTGAAGAGCTCAATTCTTTTTTGGAAGGGCGTGGCGTCGATTCTTGTCATGAAGGGGAGCTGGTTTTGCGTCGTAGCATTGCGCTGGAAGGAACAGGGCGACAATTTGTCAATGGCTCGCCATGTAATTTAGCACTTTTGCGCGACCTTGGCGAAAGGCTTGTTGATCTTCATGGTCCCCATGATCATCAATCGCTTTTTTCGCGCAGTCATCAGACATTTTTGTTGGACAGTTTTTCTAGTGCACTCACGCAGCGAAATCACTATTTTGTGTGTCGAAAAAATTTAGCAGCTCTTATCAAAGAAGAAGAGGCGATGCTTGCAGAGTCTGGTGGCGTAAGCTTGCTCGAACAGTTGCACTTAGAAGTAGATGAAATAAGTAGTGCCCAGATTAATCTTTTGGAAGAAGAAGAGCTTCTCGCTCGGCATCGCGCCGCCGCTCATGGAAAAAAATTACTTGAGCTCTCCGCGCTTGCGATGGGCCGTCTTAGCGATGATGACCTGAGTACTGCCTCGACGTTGGCAGAAGCAGCTCGCCTCGTGCGTGAACTTGCGCGTCTCGATCCGCGGGCAGAAGAGCAGCTCAGCATCATGGATGAAATTTCAGAAAAACTGCAGGAATTGATTCGAGGACTTTCTAACTACAGTGAAAAAATTGAACTCGATCAAGGAGAGTTACAAAAAATTGAAGAGCGTCTTGATCTTCTAGGGATGTTGCAGCGTAAATATGGACCAACTTTGCAAGATGTTATTGACCATGGGACTGAGGCAAGAGAACGCTTGAATCTTATTTCAACGATGGAAGAGCGGAGAATGCAGCTCCAAGAAAAAATAAAAAAAGTGAGTGAAGAGTTGCTTGATGCTGCAAAAGAATTGAGCGCTTTCCGGAAAAAAGGAGCCGCAAAATTAACAACAGCAATTGTGGCAGCACTGGGAGATTTAGGATTTCTTCAGGCGGTTTTTGAAATTGCACTCGAGAAGCTTCCAGAAGGTGGTTCTGACGGTCCTGAACAGGCTGATTTTCTTTTTGCACCAAATCCTGGAGAGTCAAAACAGCCGCTGCGCAAGATTGCTTCGAGTGGTGAAATTTCACGCGTGATGTTAGCTCTTAAGTCAGTCATGGCTTTTCAAGATAGGATTCCATTGCTTGTCTTTGATGAAATTGATGCGAATGTCGGTGGCGAGATTGCTTCAAAAGTTGGTGCCAAGATGAAAGAACTAGGCTGCCATCATCAGGTTCTTTGCATCACCCATCTTCCGCAGGTAGCCGCTGCAGCAGCCTCGCAGTTTGTGGTTCAAAAAGAAGTGGAGTCTGGGCGTACTAGTACCAGGCTCATGGTGGTCGAAGGAAAAATACGTGAACATGAAATTGCTCGCATGCTTGGAGGTACCTCTGCCTCCGCGCTGGCCCATGCAGAGGCCTTGTTGAGAACTACGAACGCTTCTTGATGAAACACGCTCTTTTTTTTCTCTGTGCGTTATTGATTCTAGGAACAGTTATTGTTGAGCGTAGCGGCCTGGCATGGTCTTGGGAACGGCCTGTTTTGTGTTATCTTACAAAAATCACCGCTCGTTCATTGCCTACTGTTACGGCTATCAAACTCTCTTCTGATGCTGCAGGCCTGCTTATTCCTCAAGATGTCGCTCTCACCTTGCGCGCAGTGATCAGTTTTCATCCACAGCAAATTCTTATTGCTGCACCACTCGGTGATCTTTCTAGCGGTCCTCTCTCTCTTATTAAAGAAGGCCTAGAGACGGGCGTCTTACAGAATGTTCCATGCTGCTTTGCTGCACTTGCCGATAGATCAACAAATGCTCTCTGGGCTCCTGCCCATGTTTTAATTTTTCCTGAAAATACAAAACTTCCCTCTGTTTCTGGAAAAATAAACTCTTCTTCTCCCCTAGGATTTATTGTGCCGGAAGCTGACTTAGCGATGCCGCTTTTTGCAAGAGCCGAAGATGGTCTTGTTGCCTCGCTTTGGGGGAGGTCGCTATTCCAGAATTTATCAGAAAAATCACTTCCCTTTCTTTTATGGGGTCAGTTTTTACACCTTCCCAATAATGCGATGGTATCGTTGCAGAGGGGTGGTCTTTTAAAATCAGCTCTGGCTTTGAGTACAAAGACCCTTTTGCTTGATGACCTTTTATTGCACCGTGAAGAAATGGAACGGGGCTCGATTCGACCAGACCTCGACCTTCTTTTTCGCAATCAAACAGTACTTATCGGTAGGAGCAACGTTAGTGAACAAGCTGCTCGGCTAGAACAAGCCATACAACAAGCCTCGGTGGGGCGTCTCTCCTCAGCGTGGTATGGCCTGGTGCTCCTGCTTTTTTCACTCTTCTTGATAAGTGTTGCGCGTGCAGACTGGATCGATTTTTTGCTCATCATTATTTTTTCGTTTCTGATCTATGGTGGGCTTATTTTTTGGCTCTTCTGCTCGCACGGAATTTTATTGCCGCTCTTCTTGCCTCTTGCCATTTTGTTCTCTCTTGGTGTGAGAAAGTTAGTGGTCCGTAGCCGATAGTTCGGAGAAAAAACACTAAAACTCGCGCGCAAATAGGATGTCAGTGTGTTCAAATCCGATGAGTTTTTTCTTGCGCTTGAACCAGTAAAGCCGTCATTCTCTTTCTTCTTAACACGGGCCGTGGCTCAGCTTGGTAGAGCGCTTGGATGGGGTCCAAGAGGTCGCGGGTTCAAATCCCGCCGGCCCGAGATTACCCGTTCACATGAACATGAACGGGCCGTGGCGTCAACTTAAGGTACCCGTTCACAGGAAATGGTATTGACTTTTATTTGCTCCTCGCTGGCCCCAAGCGAAAAATTGTTTCGTTTGGTTTCATTAGGTCGAGGCGGTCACGTGCAATCATCTCGAGGTATTCTTTATCGTGTTGTAAAAGATAGAGCTCATGCTCGCGATGGCTTGCCTGCTTTTCTAAATGAGCCAATTCTTGATTATCTTTTTGTAAGGCTGCCCGCATATAGCGAAGTTTTTTCCATTCGGGATAAAATGTAATGATCCCAAGCGCTAAGATTCCACAGAGAATAAGTAAAATAAGAAAACGATTGGCGAGGGAAAGTGCAGAATGTTGCTGCGCTCTCGCGCCACGCTGTAATGAGTAATAAGTTGTGGGGGATGAGCTAAAAGTCATTTAGTAACGAGCAGTGAGTAAATAGAGTCCAGGGAATGCTGATTCTCAAAAAAATATTTTTCCTGAGGTTGGAAGCTAGAATTTATCCGGTAAAGTAACGAGTGGGGAGTAGCGAGTGGCGAGTATTTTTTATCTAAGCTCAACTTATAAAATGCCGATTTTATGAAAAATCGTTAATTTAGCTCATTTACCTAAAAACGGCAATGGATCGTGGTAAATTAACGTAATATGCTCAGCCTTAAAATGATTTTTCAACCGGATCAGGTACCTTGCAGGTATGTTTTGCCGTTAAAAAATCATTTTTAGACCAAGCATGGACGCTAATTTATTAACTCTCATCACCGTTTTTAGGTTTATAAACGAACGATTTTTTTCAAAATGACCTGTCAGTAGTGAGTATACACGCACTCTTTACTCTCTTCTTCTAGGTGCTATTTAACAGCGCTTTCCATACACCGCATCTTCTCCAAGCTGTTCTTCGATACGCAGAAGCTGATTGTACTTGGCAACACGGTCAGTGCGACAAAGCGAGCCTGTTTTAATTTGTCCTGCGTTAGTGGCCACAGCAATATCTGCAATCGTAGTGTCTTCTGTTTCTCCTGAACGATGGCTGATAACAGAGGTGTAACGATTTTCTTTTGCAAGTTCTATAGCGTCTAGGGTTTCGGTCAATGTTCCGATCTGATTGACTTTCACGAGAATCGAATTAGCGACGCCCATTTTAATTCCTTTGCGCAAAAATTCTACATTCGTAACAAAAAGATCATCGCCGACAATTTGAATTTTATCCCCCAAAGCTTCTGTCATTAGCTTCCACGTGGTCCAGTCATTTTCGGCGCAGCCATCTTCAATCGAGATGATTGGATATTTTGCGCAAAGTGTTTTGTAGTAATCTACCAGTTCTGGGCCCGTGCGCTTAGAACCATCTGATTTTTTAAAATGATAAATGTTCTCCGAGGTATTATAAAATTCGCTGGAAGCTGCATCCAAGGCGATTGCAACTTGAGTATCTGGTTTATAGCCAGCTTTTTCGATAGCTAAGGAAATAATATCAAGAGCATCTTCTGCAGAGGCAAGCTTTGGCGCAAAGCCACCTTCATCACCGACGGCTGTAGAAAGTCCCCGTGCGTGAAGGAGTTCTTTTAATGAATGAAAAACTTCTGCGCCGCAGCGAAGTGCTTCCGAAAAAGAAGGGAGTCCACGTGGGACAATCATGAATTCTTGAAAATCAATGGGGGCATCGGAGTGAGCACCGCCGTTGAGAATATTCATCATCGGAACGGGAAGAACTTTTGCATTAGGGCCACCGAGGTAGCGGTAGAGAGGTAACCCAAGCTGGGCAGCAGATGCATGAGCAATGGCAAGAGAAACGCCCAAAATAGCATTAGCTCCTAAATTTTTCTTAGTTGAGGTTCCATCGATTTGGCAAAGAAGCGCATCGATAGTGACTTGCTCGAGCGCACTGTAACCAACAAGCTCTGGTGCAATGAGCATATTGACGTTAGCAACAGCTTTACTTACGCCTTTGCCAAGATAACGGTCTTGGATGCCATCCCGTAGTTCAACAGCCTCATGTTCGCCAGTGCTAGCGCCGCTGGGAACAGCAGCTCTTCCACAAGCCCCGCCAGCAAGGCAGACGTCGGCTTCAAGAGTAGGATTGCCCCGCGAGTCTAAAATTTCGCGAGCATGAATAGAGGTAATGGTGGTGTCAGTCATGGGATGTAAGATATATAGGATATATACCTTTCTCGAATGAATTTTAGGAATTTTTACTGGTTTTTTTCGGTGCTAGCCTCGTTGTCATCGCTGCTGTTAGCTTGCCAGCAGCACGCTCTGACGTCTTGCTAGTGCCGAAAACTCCAGCGTAAAAAAATCCTAAAATTCATCCGAAAAAGGTATAAGGAAGAGAAAAATTAATGTTTCTTGCTTAACTCAGCAACGTCATTAAAAGCTTCGATTTTTTTAATTAAGACCGTTCGTTTTCCACTATCGCCAGGAAGATCAATCTTCTCGCCGATTTTGTGGCCTAAGAGAGCCTGGCCGATGAGCGCTTTATAGGAAATCCATCCTTTTTCAGGAAGGCTATCCCATGCTCCAAGAATGGTGTATGTTTCCTCTTTGCCGGTCGAGACGTCTTGGAATGTAATAACAGTCCCAATGGAGACAACAGAGGTGTCAGGATTTTCAAAATTTGTACCGCGTGCGTTGTTGAGCATTAGCTCAAGTTCTCCTTTCTGTCGCAAGAGGACCCCCTGTTGTTCTTTTGCTGATTTGAATTCAAAATTTTCACGCAAATCTCCATAAGAACGAGCTGTGGAAATATCGCGTGTATTTTGTGGAATCAATTTAGTGATGAGGTTTTCATATTCGCTCTTGCGACGTTCTAGACTAGCCCATGAAACAACGAGGCTTTCATCACGTGCAGTGGCTGCCTTTTTCTCTTGATCACCAGTAACGGTTAATTCCAATTCAGGGTGAACTTTAAGGATACGTGCTAAAAGGGAACGTCGATCCAGATCGTTAAAGGCCGGGCTGATCATTATTTTTCGAATGAACGTTCGCGCTATATCGAGATCAGCTGTACCAAGGAGATCGGCAATGAGCTGTCGATCATCAAAGAGAAGCTCTTGTAAGCGAGCGCCACGTTTGTGTTCCCCATGCATATCCCGCTCAAGAGCCGAAAGAATGGCTGAGAGAAGTTCATGATTGATAAGCTCAGGAAATGTCTTTGTTCGTGATTCACAAATCCATTTTAAAAAATCAGAAGAAGCTGAACGTTCTTGAAGTGCTCGAATAATTAAGGTCGCGAAAGCTTCACGTTGATTTTCATGCTCGAAAAGATTGAAAATTTCACCAATGAGTCGAGGTTCTGCCGTTCGGAGCAGCTGTTGTGCCTGCTCTGTCCAACGGGTGTTAAAAGCTGCAGGAAAAAAAGCTAAGATGCGACGGTATTTTGCTGAAGGGAGCTCTGAAAAAATTTCGGAAAGTTTTCCAGAGGAGTTTGACAAAATCGTAACAATAGAGAGCTTTTCTTCTACTGAGGGAAGCGATGGATGGCAGGCTCCAATTTCATCACGAGCTAAGAGAAGCTCCATGGTCTTTGCAGCATGAATACGGCCGCCTCGCTCTGCTGCCTCATTAATTTGCTTAAAGAGCAGACTCAATTCATCAAGGTCATTAGAAAAATCTGCAAGTAACTTTAAGGCGCCATCCAGTGCTACCACTTGTTCTTTGGGATGATGGGCTGCACGAAATTGCTCAAGCAGACGATAATGCGCTGCAGTCTTATTTTCTTGAAGTTCAATAGGAGCTGTTTTTTTTGTAGGGATTAAAAAGTGACCATCTGCTTTGAGTTTCTTTTTTGCGCCATCAAACCATCTTTTAAAACCTGCTGTATCAAAAATTTCGGGAATAAGATCAGCAGCAATTTCATCCACCGTTGCGGCATTACCATGGTCTTTAAGAATGGACTTGATAAGCGCAACAGGGTCTTTTTTAGCTTCTTCGCGGACGGCTTCAGGGTTAACAGCAACGCGGGCTAAAATATGTTCATTAGGAATGAAGGTTACTGTCTCTGCAACATAACGAGGCTGCATGGCATGACCTTTTTTGCTTTTAAAATCAATGATAATTTGGTCCGTTAGCAGACGCCATTCGGCAACTTTTCCAAATCCCCAACTGCGATGAAGGCAGTAAGCTCCGGGTGATAAGAGGGAAAGTGTTTCAGCTGCGGCGGCAGTGATTTTGCCAGAGTCAATGCATTGGGTGAGTTCTTCAGACATCTCTTGAGTCTACCGTTGATACTGTGTGAAGCGAAGAAAAATAATTTGGAAAGTCAAAAATAGGCCTCAGGCTATTTTGGCATTGAACATCGTTGTCATCCTTTACGGTATCGTTTAGATACCAGCGCACTCTTCCACCTTGCTCAACACCAAAATTTCGTACCCGTTCACAGGAACGGGTAAGGGGCTCAGGCACCAGGTTTACAGGCTACAGGATTTTTGCTTTGGTCATTCAGTACTTAGAATTTTTTTATAAAAAAATTCTTTTTGTGTTCTTTGTGTAGTCTTTGTGCTCTTTGTGGTGAATTCTTTTTTTTGAAAC
>JBIRBD010000194.1:0-2279 GCA_044326465.1 Chthoniobacterales bacterium | reverse complement strand
TTCTAAAAATCCTTAAGGTTTATTGCCTTATAGTACTGTTTTCTTATGGATTCTTCAAGAAATTTATTAAGATAATAACTTACAAAACAATAAGTTAACTTATTTTAACGGGTGGACTGAGAATCGAAGCGCTATGCAAGCATAACGCAAGATTCGCGAGCGAAGCTGAAAATAAAAAGGACAAGTACCAAACCTAAAAATCAAACGCGAATGGTATATTTTCACGCCTGCACTCTCCGCCTCTTCTAGAGCTCTTTCCACATTACCTGGTATAAGATCGACACCAGGACTTCCATTTTTTATTTCTTCAGTCCATCACACACCGAATAATAATATTTTCGCATCGGTCTATCACCAGCCATGGAATAAGCCTCATCGATAATAGTGATTTTTGAAAAATCACGTTGCAATTCACGTGAGCCATATTTCCACGGGTAGACAAAAAGGGCACGTGCGCCTGCTGGAAAAAGATCCCGATAGCCAGGCCAAATCGAAAACTGATCCTTCACATAATCGCAGGATGATTCATAGGTGTCAGGATGCCCTGGTAGATAAAAAGTAAGCAGACTTGCTGTTTGGTAATTATCAGAAATAAAAAACGCCGTCCCCTGCTCTTGCGCTAGCTGCGCCGCATGGCGGGCAATAGACTCCGACCCGTGCGCGCGATCAAGGGGATCAACTTTTCCAACTTCTTTGTAAGCGGTGAGGATTTTTTTTGTTACTCCCTGAGCTTCTTCTTCCCAGCGTGATGGAATAGGCAAATGCAGCCAAAAAGTATTGTGAAGCAAGACTGTTTCAAAAGCAGCCAATGCAATAGCCCAAGCAGCAAAAGACTTTGCCCACGGAAAACGGTGCACAAGAACCTTCCAATTTCCAACAAGCAAAATCATACCGGCCACATAACAAGGAGCTGTCCAATTAGGTTCTGCCGCCTTGTTAAGACTGAGGATGGAATAAAAAAGAAAGAGGGGTATAAAAAGCGAACGTAAAAAACAGGTCTCTTCTCTCTTATACTCATCTGATAAGGATCTTGGAAAAAAAACAGAAGTTATAATTCCTAAAAAAAAGAGTGGCGAATAAACACCTGCCTGTGCGCCTAAGAAAACCAAGAGTTCGCTCGGCTTGATGGACCAAGAACTGTTGAGATCTCCACGTTTTAAAAGATGCACAATGGCTATGCCATGATGTTGAAAATTCCAAATCACCATCGGAAAACTGCAGACAATGGCTGTGGCGACCATCAAATAGAAGTAGGGCCGTGCAAATTGAGAACGCCCTTTGGGACTCCAAGCACAAAAAAGAGCAAAGCAGATCAACTCAACAAGATTGGTGTATTTGGCCAGCATACCTATTCCAACCAACGCACCAGTTAAAATCCAAAAAAAGATGCCTGAGTTTTTTTTCGCGCACCAAAACGCAATCGCTGCCCAGGTCCAGAAAAAAATACTAATCGGATCAATCGTCATCAAAATACTTCCGACGGCATAGAGCGGCATAAAGAGCGCCACAAGGAGCGTCCAAAAAGCAACACGCCGATCATATAATAACGAGGCTAGCACGAAGAGACCGATGCCTGTTCCCGCAGATAAGAGTACAGCAAAAAAACGTACACCAAGAACAGTATCACCAAAGAGCTTTGTACCAAAAAATATCGTCACCGCTGCTCCTGGACCTTTATCAAAAAAACTCCAATCCAAATGCCGTGAGCAATACCAATAATAGGCCTCATCGCCGATAAGCTCTAACTGCTGACAATACCAAAAGCGAAAAAGCGTCACCGCCACCATCAAGGCTGCGGCTATGATAATGAGTCGGTTCGTAGTCCGTAGTTCGTAATTTGTAGTCTTCATGGAAAATCGATCTTAAAAAGAGGAGGTTGACAGTGCCAAGGGGCAATCATACACCATAATGTATGTTCAGAACGCAAATATATACCATTCGCGTGCGAGTTTTAGGTTTTTTACGATCTTATTTTTTTTTGTCAGCAAGATCCGAGAACGCAGCTGAAAACGGAAAGGACAAGTAATAAAACCTAAAAATCAAACGCGAATGGTATATCTTACAGAGGCTGAGTGCACAGCAATTTCGGGATTGTCTCATACTTTAGGCAAAGGAAAGAGCGAATTAATTCGTTGCGCTATCGATGAATTCATTAACCGGCCCATTCAAGAGTGAAGTGCAACAGGTAATAAAAAAATAAAAAGGCTACATGATGTGGTAATCTTTGAGGTGTCAAAACCGAGGAGATTATCATGGCCATAGGCTATCATCATGTAACC
>JBIRBD010000105.1:0-6971 GCA_044326465.1 Chthoniobacterales bacterium | reverse complement strand
CGGCGCGCAGCAGTTGAGTGTATGAACCTAAAAACGGCAATGGATCGTGGCAAATTAACGCAATATGCTCAGCCTCAAAATAAATTTCAAAAATCCTCACGTACCCATTGGGTATGCCACGGGCTTTTAAAAATAATTTTTAGACTAAGTTCTTACGTTAATTTTCTCACTCCCATCACCGTTTTAGGATGACTCATACTCAATGCTGCGATTTCCGCCTTCGCGGGAATGATCGTACAGCGCTACGCAGTCCAGCTCAGCCTCAGTAGAAAATGGAAATGATTTTTAAGCTGTTGTGACTTCGTTGCAGAGGTACACATCCTGGATTGCATGTAACAACTCAATGCCTTCTTTCATCGGACGTTGAAAAGCTTTGCGGCCTGAGATAAGGCCTGTTCCACCAGCGCGTTTGTTGATGACAGCCGTTTTTACAGCCTCTGCAAAGTCATGTGCGCCCGATGCACCACCGCTGTTAATGAGGCCTGCACGGCCCATGTAGCAGTTGATGACTTGATAGCGACAAAGATCAATTGGATGATCGCTCGTGAGCTCAGTATAAATCCGCTCATCGAGTTTTCCATAGCTGGAAGAGCCTGTATTGAGAGCCTTAAAACCGCCATTGTTTTCTGGAAGCTTTTGTTTAATGATGTCAGCTTCAATGGTCACGCCCAGATGGTTGGCTTGTCCGGTGAGGTCGGCAGAGAGATGGTAATCGATCTCTTTTTTAAAGGCAGGATTGCGCAAGTAACACCAGAGAACTGTTGCCATACCCAGTTCGTGCGCACGCTGGAAGGCTTGTGCGACTTCGATGATTTCACGGCTAGAATCTTCTGAACCAAAATAAATCGTCGCTCCAACAGCAGCGGCACCCATGTCATAAGCTTGTTGGATTGTTCCAAACATAATCTCTTTAGATTGGTTAGGATAAGTAAGCAGTTCGTTGTGGTTAATTTTTACTAAAAAAGGAATGTGATGCGCGTATTTGCGGGCGACGCTGGCAAGTACTCCAAAGCTTGATGCAACAGCATTACAACCACCTTCGATAGCTAAGCGAACAATATTTTCTGGATCAAAATAAGCAGGGTTTTTTGCAAAGCTTGCACCAGCGGAGTGCTCGATGCCTTGATCTACGGGCAAAATAGAGAGGTAGCCTGTGCCGCCAAGACGGCCGTGTGAAAACATGCGTTGAAGATTTCCCATGACACGGAGATTGCGATTGGAAGCTGCATAAACATGATCGACAAAATCAGGCCCTGGAAGATGCAACATTTCCTTGGAGAGAGTCTTGCATTCGTGGTTAAGAAGGGAGGACGCTTCCGCGCCGAGGTATTGTTGGATGGTGTCAATCATGATGGTAAAAAAGTTGAGTCGAGATGTTGAAGAGAAGAGAAAGCGATCGCAATCAAAATTTAAGGCGATGAGAGTGCGGTCTTCGTAAAGCAATGTTATGTAAAGGAAATCTTCCTTGAAAAATAGACTTTAACTGTCTATATTTCAAGGATGCTTGATCGGTTAAAAAATTTAGAACTCATTCAAAAAGCGCTCAAGCGAAGTCGTATTGTAGCGCTTCTTGGTCCGCGGCAGGTTGGAAAGACGACACTAGCACGGCAGATTGCTTTTAAAAATAAAGGCACGATTTTTGATCTTGAAGATCCAACGCACCAAGCACAGCTTGCGCTTCCTAAGCAAGCATTAGAAGTTTTAAAAGGATTGGTTGTGCTGGATGAAATTCAGTTACGGCCTGATCTGTTGCCGATCTTGCGTGTGTTAGCAGACAGGAAAGGTGCATCTGCTAAATTTTTAATTTTAGGAAGTGCTTCGCCAGCCTTAATACGCAATGCCTCGGAAAGTCTCGCTGGAAGAGTGGAGTTTATTGATATTGCAGGATTTCAACTTTCTGAAGTTGGAGATGTGCACCAATCGAAGCTTTGGCTGCGAGGGGGATTTCCTCTCTCTTTTTTAGCAAAAAATCATGCAGATAGTATGACGTGGCGCACCGGTTTTATAAAAACCTTTTTAGAACGCGATATTCGCTCCTTTGGCCTAGAAACCTCGCCAGCAGCTCTTCGTAGACTCTGGCAAATGTTGGCTCACTATCATGCAGGAGTCTGGAATGCTTCGGAATTTGGACGTTCGCTTGGGGAATCATATAAAACCACACGGCGGCATCTCGATATTTTAAGTGGTCTTTTTATGGTGCGTGAATTACCGCCATGGTTTGAGAATGCAGGTAAACGGATTGTTCGTCATCCGAAGGTCTATATTCGTGATAGCGGATTGCTTCATAGCCTGCTTGATTTAGGCACTGTCTCAATGTTGAATGGGCATCCCAAATGTGGAGCCTCGTGGGAAGGATTTTGTATTGAGCAGATCTTGTCGCTTGTAGGAGATCGCAATGCTTATTTCTGGAGCACTCATGCCGCTGCAGAGCTTGATCTCTTGGTCATCAAGAATGGGAAAAAATATGGCTTTGAAATAAAATATACCGAAACTCCGCGTGTGACTAAATCAATGCACATGGCTATGGAGTCACTCAAGCTCGAACACTTAACCGTTGTTTATCCAGGAAATGCTATTTTTCCACTAGGAAAAAAAATAAAAGCGATGCCATTAACAGATGTTTTAAAACTGCTTGCTTGAAGATCGTTTCATTTTATTACACACTACATCCCCCTTAAATATTATGAGTACTGCTTTTTTAGCGCGTTGGAATGAAGAGGCCATTGATGAAAATTATGAAAAATGGCGTCGTGATCCTGCATCTGTTGGTGCCGATTGGATTTCATTTTTTGAAGGATTTGAATTAGGCTATGCCCGCTACAGAAAGCGTGGAGAAGCTGCCAAAGGTGATGCAACACAAGGTGGTGATGCTGGTATGGCATTGAGCGTTGAGCGATTAGTCACTGCTTATCGGACGCTTGGGCACACGATTGCTAAGCTCAATCCGCTAAGTGAGCATGATCCTCTGCAGCCATTGTTAGACTTAGCTGCCTTTGGTCTCTCAGAAGCTGATCTCGATACAATGGTTTCTTCAGCATCTTTTCGCGAAGGCGAAGAGATGACGCTTCGAGCGATGATAGAAGCTTTAAGACTGATTTATTGTGGCAGTGCAGCAGTTGAATTCATGCATATTCAAGACCCTGTCGTGCGCGATTGGGTGCGCGACCGCGTGGAAAATCAGCACAAAGTCACGGGAAGAACATCGCATTATCGTATTTTGCGGACCTTGCATAAGGCGGAGCTTTTTGAAAATTTTCTTCATACAACGTATGTGGGTAGCAAACGGTTTTCGATCGAAGGTGGAGAATCGCTCATGGTGGCACTTTCCGAAATTCTTCGTCGATCACCGGAGCAAGGAGTTCAAGAAATTGTTCTCGGAATGGCTCACCGAGGGCGCTTGAATGTGCTCGCTAATTTTATGAAGAAACCATTCGCTGTGCTCTTCAATGAATTTTCTGATCACTATATTCCTGATATAGGTGCAGCCAGTGGCGATGTAAAATATCATCTCGGTTATCAAACAACCCGTACGAATGAAGATGGAAACAACGTAGAGGTTTATCTCGCTGCTAATCCAAGTCACCTCGAGGCCGTTAATCCTGTCGTGATGGGAAAAGTTCGTGCTCGTCAGCGTATTTTAAAAGATACCCAAAATCGTCGCGCTGTTATGCCGTTACTTGTTCATGGTGATGCCGCTTTTATTGGGCAGGGCATGGTTGCGGAGTGTTTGAATCTTTCACAATTGCCAGGTTATCGTGTTGGCGGCACGGTTCATCTTGTCGTGAATAATCAAATTGGATTTACCACACTGCCTGCAGATGCTCGTTCTACAAGGTATTGCACTGATATTGCAAAATTTATTGATGCGCCAATTTTTCATGTCAATGGCGATGATCCTGTTGCTGTCTGTGAAGCTGCGCGTGCGGCATTGGAATTTCGCCAGCAATTTGCAAGAGATGTTGTACTTGATATTGTTTGCTATCGTCGTTATGGACATAACGAAGGTGATGAACCATCCTTTACACAGCCTAACCTGTATAAGCTGATCAAAAGCCATCCACGGGTCAGTGATGTTTTTCTTAAGAAAATTTTGCCACTTGGAACTATCACCGAGGCCGAAGTTATCGAAAGCCGCGAACGTACCTCTCGACATCTTGCCGGAGCGCTTGCTGAAATGAAAAAAGGTCTCGAGGTTTCTGGCTACGATAAAAAAGCAGCCTTCGTTGGATCGACTGCTATTTTTCAACCCCCTTATTCGTTTGATCCTGTTAAGACTGCAATCTCTCCAGAAGTCCTTAAAACCTTGGTTTCTGGGCTGACAACTGTTCCAGAAGATTTTCGCTTGTTAGCAAAAATAAAAAAAACTGTCATTGAGCGCCGTCAAGAAGTTTTCAAAAATGGAGGTCCCTACGATTGGGGGTTTGGCGAGGCTTTAGGCTTCGGTTCGCTTTTAGTAGAAGGTACGTCAGTGCGCCTTTCTGGAGAAGATAGTCGGCGTGGTACATTCAGTCATCGGCATTCTGTTTTTTATGATGAAGTAACGCGTGAGCGCTACATCCCGCTCTTGCACTTGACGCCGGATCAAGAAAGATTCTGTGTTTATAATAGTCCACTCTCCGAAGTTTCTGTCCTTGGATTTGATTACGGCTATTCGATGGATTTTCCAGAGATGCTTTGTATTTGGGAGGCGCAGTTTGGCGATTTTGCTAATGGTGCGCAGATGATAATTGATCAATTCATTGCCTCCGCAGAAACAAAATGGCTGAGGCCAAGTGGTCTTGTAATGCTTCTGCCGCATGGTTATGAAGGCCAAGGGCCAGAGCATTCCAGCGCTCGTTTGGAGCGGTTTTTGCAACTTTGTGCAGAAAAAAATATGGAGGTCTGTAACATCACGACGCCAGCTCAATATTTTCATCTGCTCCGCAGGCAGATGAAACGGGCTTTCCGCAAGCCTCTCATCATTATGACGCCGAAGAGTCTCCTCCGTTCTGAGGCGGCTGTTTCAAGAACCGAGGATTTTACGCAAGGTGCATTCCATGAAATTTATCAAGGTTCGACACCAGCTGATGCAACAAAAGTGGAGCGAGTTATTCTCTGTAGTGGAAAAGTTTATTATGATTTGCTTGCTTACCAACAAAGTCAAAATTGGAACGATCGCTCTGTTTTGATTCGTATCGAACAACTTTATCCGTTGCACAAAGAAAAATTAAAAACGATGGTCGAGGCTTATCCAAAGACTGCTCAACTCATCTGGTGCCAAGAGGAACCAGCAAACATGGGTGCATACTCTTTTATGCTTCCTCGTTTACAAAAGCTTTTTGGCCGAGAAATTTTTTATGCAGGTCGCAAAGCTGCTGCCAGCCCAGCTGTCGGAGCGCTCTTCCTGCATCGCAAAAGGCAAGCGTTATTGGTCAAAGAAGCCTTTGACGGCGCAGAATAAAAACTCCTATCTTCAAAATGAATACTCAAATCAAAGTCCCTGCTGTGGGAGAATCCATTACCTCAGGTGTAATTTCTCTTTGGCATAAAAAAAACAATGAGCCTATTGCCTCTGGCGATCTTTTGTTCACATTAGAGACCGATAAAGTTTCTACTGAGGTCACGGCCACCGAGGCAGGAATTCTCAAGACGCTCGTCGAGGAAGGGGCTGAAGTAAAAATTGGAGATATTGTTGGAGAGATTGTTGCAGTAGCAGAGACAAAAGAAATTCCGGCAGAAAAAGCTCCTGCTGAAAAAGTAGCAGAGCCAGCTAGCGGCTCCGTACTAGTTGAAGTTAAAAATTCCAGCAAAAATGCACTAACCTCTCAGGTTGACTCTCAGGTTGATCTTCTGCCTGCACGCGCGAGTCTTCCTGGTGGGCGCGTGACACGGAAAAAATTGAGCCCTCTTCGTCGGAAGATCGCAGCACAACTTGTTTCTGCACAACAAACAGCGGCCATCCTTACAACGTTTAATGAATGTGACATGTCAAATGTCATGGCCTTGCGCAAAGAAGTTCAGGAAACCTTTCAGGCAAAATACGGCGTGAAACTAGGCTTTATGTCGTTTTTTATTAAGGCTGTTGTTACCGCTCTTCAGGCTGTTCCTGAAGTGAATGTTCAACTAGAAGGTGATGAACTCATCCTTAATCATTATTACGATATTGGTGTTGCCGTTGGTACGGATAAGGGGTTAATGGTTCCGGTGGTTCGTGATTGTGAAAAACAATCGCTTGCAGAGCTAGAACAGCAGTTGCTTGGCTACGCGGGTAAAGCGCGTGAAGGAAAAATTGCATTGGCTGATTTGCAAGGTGGCATCTTTACGATTTCCAACGGTGGTGTTTATGGCTCGCTACTTAGCACACCAATTTTGAATCCGCCACAAAGTGCGATTCTAGGGATGCACACAATTCAAGAGCGTCCTGTAGCCATCAATGGAAAAATCATCATCCGCCCGATGATGTATTTAGCGTTAAGCTATGACCATCGCGTCATCGATGGAAAACAAGCCGTTACCTTTTTATTAAAAATAAAAGAAGCAATTGAGAATCCGTTGAAGTTGTTTTTAGCCTAGCTCGAAAAAATCAGCCCAATAACAACCATAAAAATAAAAACATTCTTCAAAATTTAATATTTTAAAGGCAGACTCTAGATATGTCTCAATTATCACTTTCCAATTTTTCAGAAAACCTACCTGTCAGTGGAACTATTGCTATTACTCAGGCCGCTGCAGGCTGCGGCGTTGGACTTCTCATTGCTGGCAAAATGAGCAAGAAAGCGCGACGTCAAACATCGATGTTTCTCTTAGCTCTCGGTGTTGTCACTGTCGTTCCGGTAATAGCGAGTTTTGTTTCTCGGATTCGCAATCGACCTCATTCGAAAAGTCATGCTCGTCGCCAGCTAGAATCAATTCGTGGTGACGTTGGTTGCGCTGATCCAGAGATGTGTGTTTGAAAAACGCCCGTTACAGCGCTGTGAAGCAGCGTTAAACCT
>JBIRBD010000117.1:0-6448 GCA_044326465.1 Chthoniobacterales bacterium | reverse complement strand
TAAATTAGCGTAAGGGCTTGGTCTAAAAATGATTTTTAAAACGGCGAAGCATACCTGGAAGGTACGTGAGCCGGTTGAAAAATCATTTTGAGGCTGAGCATATTGCGCTAATTTATAACGAGCCATTGCCGTTTTTAGGTTCAAAGCTCGCTGAAATTGATGCAGTGCAAGGCGCGAGAAGCACAGCCGAGAAGTGTATAATTCATACTCGACGAGGCGAGCACCACAGCAACGCAGCACTGCGCAATTTCAGTAGAGCTTAGGATAGACTTTAGATATGGATAGCCTGATTATGTGCCGCCTCGGTCGCTTCAAAGACAGCCTCACTTAGCGTCGGATGCGCGTGAATAGTGGCTGCAATGTCATCATAAGTTGCCTCTAGTGTAATTGCTAAACCAAGTTCTGCGATCATCTCCGTAGCCTCTGCTCCAATGATATGGGCACCAACAATTTCACCATGTGGCTCATTGAAGAGAAGTTTTACAAAACCATCAGTCTCCCCCATTGCTTGCGCTTTGCCGCTGGCTTGAAAAGGAAATTTTCCAACTTTTACCGTCATTCCTTTTTCTTTTGCAGCCCGCTCTGTGAGACCAACGCTAGCAACTTGAGGATGACAGTAGGTACAACCTGGAAAAACGCGGCGGCGCGAAGGTTTGCGTTTGCCAAACATTCCTTCGATCGCTTGAACAGCTTCCCAGCTGGCAACGTGAGCTAACCATGGAGGTCCAATGATATCACCTGCGCCGTAGATGCCAGAAATACTGGTCTCGTATTTATCGTTAACCGCGAGATATCCTTTGGGATCAAGTTTAAAGGAGACTCCACCCGGTAGTAGTGGCGCTACTCCAATGGCAATGAGTGCCGTATCTGCGATGAGTGTTTCATTTTTCTTTCCAGAAACAGTGATGGCAACACCTTGAGTCGCTTCGCGACAGTTTAAGTGATTAGTTGAAGTTGAAGTTTCTGCATTGCTGCTTGTGCTCTCATCTTGATTTTTAGCTTCAGTAGAGTGTAAAGCCATGTTCTCAACTTTTGTTTCGGTGAGGATCCTTATCCCTTGCTTAGCAAGGGCTTTCTCAAGAGCAAGACTAACTTCTGTGTCTTCAACCGGAAGAATGTTGGACATCATTTCAACGACGGTTACTTTTGTACCAAAGGCATTAAAAAAGTAAGCAAATTCGATCCCTATTGCACCGGCGCCAATGATAATGATTTCTTTTGGCTGCTCAGCTAATGCTAATGCATGACGACTACCGATAACTGATGTTCCATTAAAGGGAAAGCCTGGCATCTCGCGTGTAATAACACCGGTAGCGACCAAAATCTTAGGCGCAGCCAAGGATTGAGAGGTTCCATCTTTTTTTACGACAGTGACTTGTCCTGACTTTGGAATGGAAGCTTCGCCAAGAATGTAATCAATTTTATTTTTCTTAAGAAGATACTCAATTCCACCGGCTAATTTATCAGCAACCTTACGTGAGCGGCCAATCACCTTGGCCCAATCATAATTAAGATCACTAAAAGAGAATCCAAAATCACCCGCATGGTGTTGCATGAGTGAATAAAGTTCTGCATTGCGCAAGAGTGACTTTGTTGGAATACATCCCCAGTTGAGGCAGGTTCCACCTGCACGCTCACGTTCCACAAGCGCAACTTTTTTTCCAAGTTGTGCCGCGCGAATTGCTCCCACATAGCCCGCCGGCCCACCACCAATTACAATAAGATCATAAGGAATCATCTCCTTAATTTAGCGTTGTTGAACAAGGCTGTAAAGAGTAACGGTAATTGCTCATCTCCTTCTGGCGAAGAAGATGAGCAAGAAGTTGTCGGTTGTCAGTTGTTGGTTGTTTTTGTTCGAAAGATTTATTTTTTAAAAATCCATTTTTATCAGCCTCTTAGGGCAATGCTTCTTTTTTAGCAGCTAGGAAAAAAGTTATTTCTTCACTATCAACCGAGAACCAATAACCATTGCTTATCTTCAGAAGGAGATGAACAATTACGAATAACGAGTAAAGAGTTGTCTAACAAATAGGCTCCTTACATTACGAATGAAGATTAGGATTTTTTACTAAAAAGGGTGAGGGGAGTGAGGTTTTAGAAAAACATTTTGAGGCCAAGTATATTGCGCTAATTTTTCACAATTCATTGCCTTTTTTTTATACCTCTTGGTGAGTCCCTTTCTTAATCCAAAGCGCTAGAACATCAATATCCGCAGGCGTAATACCGCTAATGCGAGAGGCTTGGCGTAATGATTCTGGCATAAATTCAGAAAGTTTTTGTCGTGCTTCAGAACTCAAACTCGGCATGCTTTTGTAGTCGATCCAGTTTGGTATTTTCCAATCTTCTTGTTTTTTGGCTCGTTGGATTTGAATCTCTTCGCGCTTCAAATAACCTTCAAATTTTAAATCGGTTTCAACAATAGACCAAATTTCAGAAGAATATTTTCCTTTAATTTCTAAGGGAAGGGCTTCTACGTGATTTTCTGGTCTACGGAGCCAGAGATCTAAAGGAAGCGAATCGTGGCGAAGTTTTGAAAGATTTTCAACGAGATCTGCCATAGCGGCCTTTTTCTTTAAAAAACTTTTTTCGCGATAAGAGCAGGCCAACCCTAGCTTTATTGCTTTATCAGTCAACCTAATATCACAATTATCTTGGCGTAATCTAAGACGATATTCTGCCCGACTGCTGAACATCCGATACGGTTCCGGTGTACCACGTGTTATAAGATCATCGATCATTACTCCGATATAGGCCTCTTCTCTGCCAAGAATTAATGCCTCTTTTCCAAGTACTTTGAGAGCTGCATTAGCACCTGCTACTAATCCTTGAGCAGCGGCTTCTTCATAGCCTGATGTCCCATTAATTTGACCTGCAAGATAGAGTCCACTAATTTTTTTTGTTTCTAGTGTTAAATGAAGCTGATTAGGAAAACAATAGTCATATTCAACAGCATATCCAGGGCGGAGAATTTTGGCATGCTCAAGCCCCTCAATAGAGCGAATGAATTGATACTGAACATCAAAAGGCAAGCTTGTTGAAACTCCATTAACATAAACTTCTCCCGTCTGCCTTCCTTCTGGTTCAAGAAAAATTTGATGTCTTGGCTTTTCTGAAAATTTAACGACTTTATCTTCAATGGATGGACAGTAGCGTGGCCCTACTCCATCAATTATTCCTGAATAGAGTGGGGATTGATGAATATTCGATCGAATAATATCGTGTGTTTTCTCATTGGTATAGGTCAACCAACATGGAATTTGCTCCACGTGGAACAAATCATCAGAAAAGTGATTAAGCGTGTGAACTTCTCCTATGCACGGAGTAATTGTTTCGCGAATGTGAGAAAAAGGGGATGGTTCTTTATCTCCATCTTGACGCTCACAAACTGAAACATTAATAGAGTTTGCGAGCAAACGACATGGTGTCCCTGTCTTAAATCGCCCTAACTTAAGTCCTAAAGCTTCAAACCCTTCGCTAATTCCAGAAACAGTATCAGCCATTCTTCCTCCAGGCTGACTCCTTTTACCGACATGAATGAGCCCTCTCATAAAGGTTCCTGTCGTCACAACGACAGCACTGGCATGATAACGAACACCAAGATTGGTCTCCACTCCTATAATCTGATCATCTTTTGTCAAAAATTTTGTTACTCCTGCCTGAGTGATGTCACAATTTTTAGTATTCTCTAAAATTGCTTTGATGCGAAATTGGTACGATTTTTTGTCGCATTGAGCACGAGGCGCTCTGACACTAGGTCCTTTACTTGCATTGAGCATTCTGAACTGAATTCCTGTTGCATCAGCATTCAGCCCCATAATTCCTCCTAAGGCATCTATTTCTCTAACAATTTGTCCTTTCGCTGACCCTCCAATTGCTGGATTACATGACATCTGTGCTATCGTGTCAGCATTTTGTGTCAGCAAAAGCGTCTGACAGCCAAGGCGGGATGAGGCCAAGGCAGCTTCAACACCTGCATGCCCAGCTCCTATAACAATAACATGATAATGAATAGGATAATCAAAAAAATTCATTTCTCTCTCTGTTCTTTTTCTGTTTTCACAGAGGTTGGATTAAATGAATATAGCATGTTAATAACTGTGAATAGATGGTAATGTTACTACGAAATAACTTTTTTCTTCAAAAGTATTCTGTCAATTCATCCAATAAAAAACAGCTTATTCACTCTCTAAAAAACACTGGAATCAAGTAAACAAGCACCTATAGTTGAAACAAGGGGAAGTTATTCGCAATCTTATTACTGCTACTATCTGGTTAAGTTATTTTTCTTTTATAATAACAGTGTGAATAACAACTTTTCATGAGTGATGAGCATAAAGTTTAAAAAAAAGAAATTCTACGAGCGTAAAAATATTTTTCCTCAGGTGCAAAAAGCTGAAAAGATCCAGAAGAGTAAAGAGTTTCTTGTTTTATTATTACTAGGATTTATTTTTTCTCTCTTTATTCATCTTTTTATTTTCAAGAATTTAAATAAGTTAGAAATATCTTTATTTAAACCAGCATTTTTTGATCCTATTGTTGCAAGAAGGTTTCATCTTGAAAGGGTTGAGATCGATCCTAAATTATTAGAAGAGCCCAAAAAAACAAATCCAGCATCAAAGCCTACCGAGGTTATTCTTTCAGAAAAAAATAACTTTTCTAATCAACAAGAATCATCGCCAGATTATTCCAAAAAAAGGCCTAATAGCCTAAACTCACTGGAAATTTCAGAGGAAAAGCCTGAAATTATAAAAAATTTAGTTCCTGATAATTTTCAAAAACCTAATCAGCCATTGGTTTCTTTTGTTTTTGATGAAGCAGCAACAAAAGAGGATGGATTTATGGAAAAATTTTCTAACAAAAAGCAAACAGGTGCTCTTGATAACTATAGTCAGCTTGATCAACTCATAGAGGAAAAAAAACCACTTAATTCTGAAACGGCACCCATCCTTCTTCCAACAGATTTACTTTTTGAATATGACGCTGATCAATTAAAACCAGAAGCTGAGAAAAGCCTAGAAAAGCTAGCAACGCTTATTCAGCGCAATCCTAAGGCGCAATTCACCATAGAAGGATTTACTGATAGCTTTGGTGGTGATGACTATAACCTAGATTTGAGTGCTCGCCGTGCTGAATCTATCAAAAAATGGCTTATTGAGAAACAAGCGATTAATGAAAACCAAATTAAAGCACGGGGTCTTGGAAAGAGTCACTTTATTGTTCCAAGCACAGGAAGTATCCAAGAACAACAGCTTAATAGACGTGTCGAAATAGTCATTCAGGTCTCTTCTCCTTAGGAAAAGAGACCTGGGTACAAATACTTAATTGCTATGAAAAAAAAAATCACCTTTGCTTCTCTTCTTCTAGCAATTACATCGAGCAGCTGGGGTTACATCAGCTCTGCTGATAAGCTGCAGATTTCTTCTTCTGCCACTTCAACTTCAACTTCAACTTCAACTTCAACTTCAACTTCAACTTCTAACTTCAACTCTCACATCGAAGATGTGAGCAGGGTGACAACGAGTGCGGTAACGGCGAGCGACTATTGTGATTTTTTAAATCATGTTGCAAGAGAGAGCGATCCAGACCACCTCTATAACGAGGCCATGGGCGCCGATCCGATCACAGCATCCATTGCGCGGGTGGGTGAGCCCGGACGATGGTACTATGAAGTTATTGCTGGAAGAGAGAATTACCTCATTCACTATGTTAGCGAGCTAGCTCAAGCCAGCTACGCTGATAGATTGCAGGTTTCTTCCTCTGTCACTTCAACTTCCAACTTCAACTCTCACATCGAAGATGTGAGTAGGCTACAGGAAGAAGCTAGCGAAGCTGGCAGGTTAGAGAGAATTAATGGGAAAAATTCTTCTACCACTTCAACTTATAACTTCAACTCTGACATCGAAGATGTGAGCTGCAACAACGATTCCTTTGAGGTCGAAGTTCCCTCAACGATGTTAACATTGGTCTCCTCTTCCACCACTTCAACGTCAACTTCCAGCGCCAACACTTACATCCAAGATATACAAAATGTAGGAGAAATCGTCGGGTTTCTGGGTCTAGTAGCATTTGGCCATGAGTTGATGCTCAAGGCAGAGGAATCACGTACTAGTTCCACCCAGCCTGCCTCTCATGCTCCCGATATTTCCAGTAATAATAACAATCAGAGAAGAACTGTTAACCAGCTCGAGAATCGCTTGTCAGATCATCAAGAGGAGATCATTTCTAGCATAAACAGCTCCACTTTTGCAACTTATATAGCTGCTGATGCACTAGCGGGGAAAATAGAGGAAGGAAATGAAGAAGTGATAAGAGAAATGAAAAGGAACACTGAAGAAATACTCAGTCGTTTACCCAGGCCAGCTCCAGGAGATGCTAATGATAGGATGGGTGCTCCGCAAGGAGTGATCAACCCAGAAATCCTCCCACACCTCGCTCGCCAGCTCGCGCT
>JBIRBD010000213.1:0-1716 GCA_044326465.1 Chthoniobacterales bacterium | reverse complement strand
CTTCAGAATTATAAAGATCAAGTTCAGCGTGCTGAGGATGAAGTGAAGAGAGCTGAACTAGATCTTACTGAAATGGCAAGAAAAACCGAAATCTCTGAAATTGAAAAAGCAAGGAATGTTCTTAAAGCTGTTCTATGTGTTGAACGTGGTGGAAGTATTGAGGCTATGCTAGGCACTCTTGCAGAGTGTGCAAGGATTGGTGATGGGATTGCTAATGAGATGATTGAAGTGAAGGCTGCTCGTTTAAAGAGGCTTCGAGCTATTGCCTTAGCTGCTAAAAAAGAGCTTGCTAAAGCAGAGGCTGCAATGCTTAAGGCTGCTCAAGAGGGAGCTGCTGCACGGTTTGATTTTATTCATGCATCAATGAATCAACTAATTGCTAAGGGTACTATTATTATTAGTGATATTAATATGATGCTTTATGAGCAGCCTCAGCTTGATGAGGCTACTAGGAATAGTTTTGTTCAACATCTCAATACGATTAAAGATCAGGTAGGAGAATCTTTTTCCAAAGCACTTCTTTCTAGTCAAGAGGCCATCAATGACCTTTCAGTAAGCATTGATAGTTTTAACAACCAAGCCGAGAGGGATCAAAAAGGAGCAAGTGCCGATCAATCAAAATTTCAGGATTGTTTGGAAGAGTGGAATCATCTTAGCCGCTTGGCTAAATGGAAAGATACCACTCTAGCTGCTGAGAAAAAATGGACTGAAAATATTGCTGATGCTGCTCAGGTAGTCGCTAATAAATCTACTCAAGCTAATGGAGTTATTAGAAGTGCCTTTGATGTTTTTAAGGTTGTTGCCTATGATTTTATGTCGCTTGCTGAAAGAAAGGCTCCGGAAGTTAGATATATTGAGGTGGCTCCTAATGATAGAGCTATTGTTACAACCGCATCTGTTGTGGCCGATCATGCTAGGGAAATGAGAGATGCCGTTCACTCTGTTCGAACAGCACAAGGGGAACTCAAGAATGTGATTGTTGAACAGACCGTTCTTGTTGAAACAGCGAGGACTCTGAAAGCGAGAGTAGAGCGCTACGCAGCTAACGATAATGCTCGCAAAGCTGAGCCTTCATGGTTAATTCAGTTTTTTAGGAATGTTGACGAAAAAGCTGCCGCTGTTTCTCAATCAAGTAATAAGGCTGAAACAGTAGCTGCTGCTGTTCGTAAAGAGGCAAGGAGTGCAAAGGCTGCAGTGGAAGCAATGAGCGCAGTTGCCGACGCAAAAGCCAAATCTACTGAGTCCAAAAAATCTGATTCCAGTGAACTTAGGCTTGATAATGTGAGAGCAGAAACGCAGCGTGTTTATCATGAGGCAAAAACTTCTCATTACTAAAAACGGCGAAGCATGCCTGGAAGGTACGCAGGGCTTGTCCTGGCAGCTTTGTTTTTATTAAGCGACTCAAGTTGATGACCCGCTATCGTAGGCTGGACTATAGGCTATGGACTATTGGGCAGAAAAAAGAAGTCAGAGCTCTAGAAAATTTGTAAAATATAAATGGCAAAAAATAGGGTTATCATCAAAATTGATAGTTTATAATTTCAGAATTTTTCTTTCCATCAGCCCATAGCCCATAGCCCAGTAGCTGTTTTTCCCATAAAACCTAGCCTCCAGCCTGAGAAAAAATATTCTTTTAAAAATGAGCGCTTCTCGGAAAGCTCTTACGTTAAGTTTCCACGATCCATTGCCGTTTTTAAAAAATCATTCGTCAAAAAT
>JBIRBD010000020.1:0-19263 GCA_044326465.1 Chthoniobacterales bacterium | reverse complement strand
TAAATTAGCGTAAGGGCTTGGTCTAAAAATGATTTTTAAAACGGCGAAGCATACCTGGAAGGTACGTGAGCCGGTTGAAAAATCATTTTGAGGCTGAGCATATTGCGCTAATTTATAACGAGCCATTGCCGTTTTTAGGTTGATGTAAGTCTATACTTAATCTAAATATTTTCGCTAAATAATCATCATTGCGCTTAGGCTTCATAACGCCACTATGAACAACGAACCACCAAATGCTTTGTTTTTAGCACACTTCAACTTCAACTTTTTACTTCAACTGCTGCGCAGCAGCGCCGCAGGCGTTAGGATCGCATCACTCATGCCGTGCAATAATTTTTTATCGGCAGGACAAATCGTAGCTAATGCACCATGCAAGGTAGCTTTGTTATCATTTACAAAATAATAAGGCGTTAACCTCACACGACCTTTCATTGTTATAATTTTTTCTTCATCATTGAAATAAGGATGCGTACACATTGAAGAATGATGAAAAACTTGTAACAGATGCGGATGCTCGCTGTATTCGTCCAGTGCCTCATGAAGAGCTGCCTGCCACTCTTTTTTTGGAACATCAGCACCAATAACCACCCCACGCGATCCCCAAGCACGTTCATCAAAGCCACTGATCTTGATCACAAGGTCACGCTCTTGCTGACTGAAATTGGCAACTTCTTCCCACGACTGTACGTCAAGACGTGGATAAACGGCCTGGGGTGGCAGCGGCTCCGGATTAAGAATCCAGGTGTAGGGAATAACTTTTTTGAGTTGTTCAAAGCCACGCTGTGTGAGATGCCTGATCCAAAAATCATGGAGTGGCTTCATCCAAAAAAGTCCAAACCAAAGTTTTTCTTCAAGCTGTGGCTTAGGAGGTGGTGTTATTACTAGTTTTCCAGCCGATGACTGCTCAAACAGCTCGCTCGCACAGGGAATATTGGCAACATCAAACAATTCAAAAAATCGATAAATATTTTTTCCCCAATCGCTATGATGATGTTCCGAAAGAACACGCCATGAGCACTCGGGATATTTTTTATTGAGTAACCTTGTTAAGTAAAGCATCTCAGGCCGATACGTTGCACCCTCTTGCGAAATAACAATATCGCCACCCTTTAAAATGGAATAAAAGCCCTCTAGCATCCCTTCCTTTCCGCCAAGGATCGCATGACCAAGTTCCGAATAGATAGACTGCAACCAAGAAGTTAGACCAATGCCACCTGGGATTTGGTCGAGCTCACAAATAGTAAGACCTTGCTCTGTTAGCAAAAGGTCGGGACGAATAACATGGGGCGTTACTCCTTGGAAAATTTTAGCCCGACCACGTTCAATAAGCTCTCGTGGTTTTCCTCGTTCTAGCAATTCTGCAATCCAGGCAGGCTGCCTTCCATCGACACTTTGCCGATAAAGCAAATCACAGGCTTGGTTGAATTGATGCAAGCGATGCCCAAGTTGTTCGAGTGATTTTTTGAATTCCTCAGAAATAAAAAAGGGCTCTGGCGATTGTCTCCATTCTTTTTCAGCGAACAAGCCTTCTTTCGGCTTAGATTCGCGGATATATTGAAAAATATTTTTCTCTTCGTCACTTGCTAATCGAGAGATTGAATCACTATTCATAATATACTATTTTACCCTTTCACCAGACGCTTCAATGTTTCTCTTACTATTTCTTCTGTAGAGATTTCTACACCACCTGCAGTAAGAATCTTCCTAGCTTCCCGATCAGCCTCTACCTGCTTGTACCCAAGCGCCATCAAGGCTAAAACGGCATCATAGATATTTTTTTCATTACCTCCACGTGCCTGCATGAGCGAAGAAGCTTCCCATTGTGCAGCAACGCCAAGTTTATCTTTGAGCTCAAGAATGATACGTTCCGCTGTTTTTTTCCCAACCCCAGAAATTTTAGAAATGGCAGCTGTATCAGAAGAAATGACCGCACTTTTAAATTGATCGATTGACATACCGCTTAGCACAGCAAGTGCTAACTTAGGTCCAACACCTGAAACATGGGCAAGCAATAACCTAAAAAGATCACGCTCAGCCTCTGAGGAAAAACCGTAAAGAATTTGAGCATCTTCACGAATGTGATGATGCGTGAGGATTTTTATTTTGGAGCCAACCACTGGCATACGATCAAAACTTGAAAGTGGAATTAGAATTTGATAGCCGATTCCACCAGCATTGATGACGATGAGTGTTGGTAATATTGTTTCAAGAACTCCTTCAATAAATGTAATCATGTTAGAACCTTTATAATGCTCGCTGGGTTACGACTAACTGCGTCGCGCCAGTGCTCGCAGCTTCAAGTATGATCTATACACTCAGCTGCTGTGCGCTGTCGACTCCTTGTTATTCATCAACCCTGCAAGCATTATAAAGGTTCTAGGCGCAACATTACTAAAAATAGTCACTGTAACAAGTAGCCTTAATTACAACAATTTTTCATAATGAAAATATTACTATTATTTTTTCTTTCACAGTTTTCATTTTTTGCTCTTGCAGAGGAGTCATTAGTAGACCATCCCCTACTCCTTATTGAACCATCATTTACTCGTCCTGAGATTTCTCAACTCATTTCTGGAGCTCAACGAACCATCATTGTAGCAGGATTAATGGATAAAAATGCTTCTGGCGAAATAACCGTTTCTTTTCTTCATCCTAGCTGGGAAAGCACCAAACAAAAAAAAATGACCCGTTTTGTTAAAGAAGCCCGCTCTAATCTTTCACAGGTATTAGCAACACTACATCCGAGATTTATCCGTGATGAACATCACGTCATTCAAGTAGCCATTCTTGAATCAAGCAATCCAATAACGGCCTCTACCATTTTAGCACCCGATTTTCCAGAGCAGTTCGTTAATATTTTTGGTCCTGATTTACTCATTGCAATCCCATCAGCTCATCGGATTTATGTTTTTTCAAAATTAGCTTCGCCTCTTAACGATATTGCTTCGACCATTCGGGACGATTACCAAATTTCTTCAGCACCTCTTAGTACTGAAATTTTTCAATTGAGCCATGGGGAGCTGCGTGCTGTTGGCAGCCTGGACTAGGTTTAAATATTTAGTCTTTTCAGAAGGCTAAGTTTAGCCTTAATTAGACTTTATGGAAGTCCAATTCAATTCAAGCCTTGAGCAAGTCATCAAAGAAAAAATTCTTTCTGGTATTGAGCCTCCTTATCAGAGCTTTACTCGAAGGAACATTACGCTCCCAAAAATTAAAGGAAAAGCAATCGCTGTTATTGGAATGCGCCGTGCTGGAAAAACAACTTTTTTACAACAATGCCGCACTGATTTGATTGAGGGAGGACGCAGGCCAGAAAAGCTTCTCTATTTTAATTTCGAAGATGAACGACTTTTTGATCTTCAAGCCCAACAATTAAAACTAATCCCAGAAATCCATGAACGACTTTTTCCTAACAACGAAAAAGAACCAGTCACCCTTTTTCTAGATGAAATTCAACGCATTTCAGGATGGGAAGGTTTTGTTCGACGCCTTCTTGACACGCCCGGTTACGAACTTTTTCTCTCAGGATCTTCCGCTAAATTACTTAGCCGTGAAATTGCCACCTCCATGAGAGGCCGCGCTTGGGAAATTGCCATTTACCCATTTAGTTTTGCTGAGTTTCTCTCCTATCATAAAAAAGAAGTTCCTGAAAAAATAGATCACCTTTCTTTTAAAAAACAGCTGGCTCTTGACCACCAGTTCGCACTCTTTCTCAAGCTAGGTGGCCTTCCTGAAGCCCAATCGCTTAATACGGCAGAGCGCCGACAACTTCTCCAAGGTTATGTTGATGTTCTACTTCTTCGTGATGTGATTGAGCGACACCAAATAGTCAACGTCGTTGCTCTTCGATGGATGGTACGCCGTTTGATGAGTAACCCTGCAGGACTTTTCTCAGTTACAAAATTTGCAGCTGATCTTAAATCTCAAGGAATTGCTGCTAGTCGCGATACGCTTTACGAGCTATTGGATCATCTTCAAGATACTTTTCTGCTTAAGGCCATCACCATCGCAGGGGATTCAGAAAAACGACGCCAGGTTAATCTTCGAAAAATTTATCCTGCCGATACTGGCTTCATTTCAGTTTTTGATCGTTCAGAAAAATCAAATATTGGACATGCTTTGGAAAATGCTGTGTTTGTTGAACTGCAACGCCGGAATGCTGATGTTACCTATGTTAATAATTCTACAGGAACAGAAGTCGACTTTCTCGCACGCTATGACAACAATACTGAAGAGCTGACTCAAGTCTGTGCCTCCCTTGATTCACCTGAAACACTTCAACGAGAAATCAGAGCACTAGAAGATGCTCATAAAATTTATCCTCATGCACGCCAGCTTATTTTGACGCTCGAATCGAAGATGCCTTTTCCATCCGTTCCAAAAAAAATTCAGATCATGCCTGCATGGCAATGGATGCTGAAGAGCCGCTAACGCGGCTGTTTAAACTTCAACTTGCCGCCTTAGCGTTATTAAATCGACTTCGCCGCAGCGACCACGGCGGCGACGGTTATCCCAAGCTCTTCTAGTACAATCGCACCAGGAGCACTAAGACCAAAGCGATCAATGCTGACGCTTTTTCCATCGAGACCGATAAAGCGGAACCAAGGCTGTGAAGCGCCAGCCTCAACCGAGACACGCTTACGACAATTTTTTGGCAAGATTGTTTCTTGATAAGCTGCATCTTGACGCAAAAAGCGCTCCATACAAGGCATCGAAACCACACGCGTCCCCTCACCTAGTTCCTGTGCGGCTTTGAGAGCCAATTGCAATTCACTTCCTGTTGCCAGGAGAATAACTTCAAGCGGTTTTGTCTCTGCACGCGCGATATAGGCACCACGTGCAGCACCCTCGCGACGGGCTGCGATGGGAATTTCATGGAGGCTTGGAACATTTTGGCGGCAGAGTGCCAAGAGCGTTGGCCCATCAGTCCGCTCAAAAGCCGCAGCAAAAGCACCTGCTGTTTCTTCTGGATCTGCGGGACGAATGACATCAAGTCCAGGAATTGCACGGAGAGCGGCGATGGTTTCTACCGGCTCGTGGGTCGGCCCATCTTCACCCACAGCAACAGAATCATGGGTAAAAATATAAACGACAGGCAATTTCGAAAGCGAGGCCACACGAATCGATGGACGACCGTAATCACTAAAAACGAGGAAAGTCGCACCACTTGCTTGAAAAATTCCATCATAAGCAATGCCATTGAGAATACCACACATTGCATGTTCACGAATTCCAAAATGAATATTGCGACCTGCATGATTGTCACTGGTAAAATCACCCACGCCTTCAATATAATTCATTGTCGATCCAAAAAGATCAGCACTTCCCGTGATAACTAGAGGCATCGCCTTGGCAACAGCCTGTAGGACAACTCCACCAGCTTTTCGTGTTGCGATGGCTTCTGCCCCAGCAAACTCTGGAATTTTTGTAAGAAGATCAGGCACTTTTTTATTTAATGCATCCTCCAGAACCTCTGCCAAATCAGCATTTCCAGCACGCCAGGCCATGTATGTCTTTTCCCATGCGGCATAAATTTTCGCTTGCTCGAGTTTTCGGTTTTCAAAGTAGGAACGTACTTCTGGCGAGACAAAAAATTTCTCTTCAGGAAGTCCAAGCCCGAGGCGTGCAGCCTCAACATATTTTACCCCCCCCTCACCATGTGCTTTACTCGTTCCCGCAACCTCTGGAATTCCTTTACCAATGAGGGTACGAGCCAGAATAAATTGTGGCTTGCCAACCGCTTTTTTTGCTTTTTCAAAAGCCTCTGCAATTTCGTGGAGATTATTACCATCGATTTCTTGGACATCCCAACCATAGGCGCGGTAGCGTGTTGCCACATCTTCGCTCTGGCTGACCGAGAGCATGGCATCGAGTGTTACGCGATTGGCATCTTGAAATAAAATCAAATTATCCAGACCGAGGTGACCTGCGAGTGAGGAAGCTTCACCTGAAATGCCTTCTTGTAAACAGCCATCACCAGCCAGACAAACAACATGGTTGTCTAAAATAGTGTGCGCGGATGTATTGAAGCGGGCAGCTGCCATACGACCAGAGATGGCCAATCCAACGGCATTAGCAACACCCTGGCCCAGCGGGCCAGTCGTGGCCTCAACACCTGGGGTTTCATGAAACTCAGGATGACCTGGCGTTATACTATGAAGCACGCGAAATTTTTTGATCTGCTCACGTGAAAGATCAAAACCGGCCAGGTGCAGCCAGGCATAAAGAAACATACTACCATGACCAGCAGAGAGAACAAACCGATCACGATTCAGCCAGCGTGGATGAGCTGGATCAAGTTGTAATGCCTCACCATAAAGATAGGCTCCGATTTCTGCCGATCCGAGCGGCAACCCGAGATGCCCTGATTTACAGGCTGAGACTGCATCCATGGCTAATCCACGTGCATCACGTGCTGCTTGTTCGAGAATTTGTTGGTTCATAAAATCGAAAAAATCTAATCTATCTCAATCAAGATTACTAGCCCCAATGACCTTCACTTAATAATTTAACTTACCTCTTTTCTAGCAATGGAGTTGTTTCTCCCGCTATTATTCGATGATTAGGAAGAGGGTTATCATTTCCTTTACCTTGTTTTAAAATTTCATCGGCTATTATTTTAGAGTCTTGCGGAATAGTTAAAAAGCCTACCAGCCCTCTAACAGCCTTTGTCACTATTTCTATTCTCCTTCCCTGCCAGAAAGGATTAGCAGGTGCTATTTGTGCAGAATTTTTCTCTTTTATAACACGATTCTTAGGAATTGCATGCATGTCGTTTATAACATGCCGGCAAGAAATTTCACGCTCTTTAGGTGGAACTACCGTTATTTTCACCCCATTAAATTTTTGTACTGGAACAAGGGATTGCAGCTCTTTGACCAAAGGGGTAATGCTACAGGAATCATAGTTTTTTGGTGTTGAAGAAATATCCATGGTTTTATCTCCTGATTTTAACGGCCGAGCATTATTTCTTGCAATAAAATTCCTTTCATCTGAAAATCTCTGCCGACTACTGGCATTACTCGGTGTGCTAGGACGAACTCCTTTTTCTATCATCGTTACCGCTAAAAATGCTAATCCTATCTTAGCAATCGTCGTTTCATCAAAAAACGAATCATTTTTTTCTAATGCTGCAGAACCTGTGAGCGTCAGTGTTTGAAAATTTTCTAGGCTATCGCTTATAAAACCGCCTTGATTTGATTTCAGTAAACTCTCTGATTTTTCATAAGGCATAAAAGTTTCTTCTTCACTTGGTTCACTATTTCGCAACCACTTTTCATAGTATGCTTTGTCAAATTCATTGACGTAACAAATCGGGAAATTCTCTCGTCCGGCGATTACTTCATACTGCCGTTGTCCAGAGGCACCTACACGTAGGATAGAGGCCACTTCGGGATCCACAGAAATTGCCTCATCGTAGAGATGAGGGGAATCAGTCGCCGCAACATGATTTAAAAAATCACAATATTGAGCTGCGGTAACTTGCTCATAAGCAATCCCCTCTACTTCTGCATAGGTGCCTAGAAGAAGAGTACAAAAAATTAAACTGAAGAAAAATTTTCTGCCGGTTTTCAAAAAAAAGGGGGGGATAATTTTTGGAAGACTCCCTATTGCTTCAGCAAAAATACGGCATGTTATTTTTAATAACTCGTCTCTGTCAACTTCGTCTTCCCACGAAAAATCCAATAGACGCTTGTTGTGTATGTTAGAAAAATAGGCAACCCAATGCAGACGATGATGGAAAGGAGGCCAAGCGTGTAATTCGTCGAGCAGCAATTATAAATCGTCAAACTATTTTCTGGATGTGGTGACGAAAAGACCATGTTTGGATAATAAGAAAGTCCGAAGGTTACCATAAGTAGGGCCATCACGAGGCAAGAAGAGAGAAAGGCAGCAAAATCCTTTCCCTTTTTTACGAGCCACTGGACATTCAGCAACAGTAAAAGATCAAGCGCAAGCACCACAAAAATAATTGGACGTGAAAAAATGACCTTGATGAGATGAGGACATGCCATGAGCGTCGAGAGATTGAAGGCGGCATAAAGCGCAATAAAAAGCAGGCTTAATTTTGGCACCCAATTCTTAACCTGAGCTTGCAACGAGCCTTCCGTCTTCATTACGAGATAAATCGCTCCATGCATGGCAAAAAGAACCAAGACCATGCAGCCTAATAAAATGCTATAGGGATTAAAAAGATCCCAGAGCGTACCGCAATATTCTCCGTTGCTATCGAGTGGAATACCACGGGTGATATTTCCAAGCGCCACGCCGATGATAAATGAGGAGAGAATACTTCCTAGTGAGAAAAAAACATCCCACGTCTGACGCCAGGCCTTGCTTGGCTCCTTGCTCCGAAATTCAATAGCTACCGCGCGAAACAGCAACGCCACTAGCAGAAAAATAAAAGGCATATAAAAACCAGAGAAGACCGTCGCATAGGCTCCAGGAAAGGCTGCAAAGAGAGCACCACCACCAACGACGAGCCAGACTTCATTTCCATCCCAGACCGGGCCAATCGCATTGAGAAAAATACGTCGGTCTTCATCTTTGGAAATCAAAAGATGCAATGCCCCAACCCCAAGATCAAATCCATCCAATACGGCGTAACCAGTAAAAAGAGCTCCGACTAAAATATACCAAATTGTTGTGTAATAAGGTGTTAAAAATGTGTTCATAATATTTTAAATCTGTTTTCTTTTTTGCACTTTTTGTAGCTGATGCTCTAACAAACCTGTTTTTAAAACTCACTGAGGCTGATGAAGGAGAAGGAGCCTCGGAGCACAGAAGCCGCAGTGTATAAGTATACATGAGGCTTCGAGCACCGGAGCGACGAAGTCCTTCGCTGCCTCAGTGAGTTTGAATACAGGTTTTAAAATGATGCTCTCTCAGAATCACTACCCACAATGAGATTGTGCAGAAAACTCTGCCTATCATCTTTCGGCTCCTGCGGATCTTCTCCAAGATCATTAGGTCCGTGTTGAATTTTACGATTGAGTAAATAAAGGAAGGCAAAAAAGAGGAGCGCGTAAATTGCAAAAAAGAGGAAGAGCGAGCCAAGCACTTGATCTGCAGAGACAACCTTAGAAACAGCCTCCGAGGTTCGTAAAATATTATAGACGATCCATGGTTGCCGTCCCATTTCGGCGGTAAACCAACCTGCCTGATTGCAAAGATGCGCGCCAATTACTGAAAAAATCAGGAGAAAAAGCCAGAGACGAATGAACATACGATCTGTTCGAAAAAGCAACCCTTTACGCAATAAGAAAAGTGAACCAAAGGCTAATCCAAAAAGCAGCGAACCAACGATGATCATCAGATGATATGTCTGAAAAATAGCAGCCACTTGTGGCCAATATTGTGGGCGGAGTGCTACTAGCTCCTCTGGCGACTTTCCTGGATTACGCAGCGTAAGAAATTCTTCTGAGGGGAGCTGATCGAGGCCTGGCACCGGTGTTTTAAAATCGTGATAGATAAGAAAACTGAGCAATCCTGGAATTTGAAGTGAGTAAACTTGTTGCGTTGTCGCATTGACAACGCCAAAAAGATTCATTGGCGTGTAGTCTTTTGTTTTATAAACACCCTCCATAGCAGCAAGCTTGATTGGTTGATTGCGAGCCACCCCACGAGCAGTTGCGTCAGCACTGACCATTTGACAAATGGTTGCAAAGGCAGCAAGAAAAACAGCAATCGTCATCGAGGCTTTTGAAAATCGACGATAGCGCCCTTGGATTAAATAATAAGCGCTAATACTAATGACGAGAAAGGCACCTGTTAACCAGGTCGCAAAAACAACATGCGCGAGCCTTTCCATCGAAGAGGGATTGAAAACCATCCCCCAAAAACTATCAATCACCGCACGGACATGGCCGATATCAGCCTTTTGTAAAATATAATCCACGGGGAGACTTGAAGCCACCCCACTACGCGTCACTTCAAGATGATAGCCTGCTGGTGTCTGCATCCAAGAGTTAGCAATGACAATCCAGATCGCGCTAAAATGCGAGCCTAGACAAACCATGCACGTTGCAAAAAAATGCATTTTTTTTCCGACCTTGTCCCAACCAAAAAGCAGCAAAGAAAGAAACCCTGCCTCAAGCATGAAAGCAAAAATTCCTTCAGCTGCTAACGCGCTTCCAAAAATGTCCCCGACAAAACGGGAGTAAGTCGCCCAGTTTGTACCAAACTCAAACTCCATCACAATCCCTGTTGCCGTGCCGATAGAAAAAATGACAGCAAAAATACGCGTCCAAAAGTGCGCAAGCCGATGATAAAGACGATTTCCTGTCGCCAAATAAGTTCCTTCCATGAGGACTAGCATCAACCCAAGCCCCATCGTCATCGGCGGGTAGATATAGTGAAATGCTACAGTAAAAGCGAATTGAATGCGGGCTAGTATTTCGAGATCCATGAGATAAAAGTAATTGATAGCAAGTAATTGGTAAATTTCTTTCCTTATAAAACTTGATCTACTACTAAAAACGGTGATGGGAGTTAATAAATTAGCGTGCATGCTTGGTCTAAAAATGATTTTTAAAACGGCGAAGCATACCTGGAAGGTACGTGAGCCGGTTGAAAAATCATTTTGAGGCTGAGCATATTGCGCTAATTTACAACGAGCCATTGCCATTTTAAGGTCGCCAAACCAATGAACACACTTCCAAAAGTCTATTTAGCACGTCATGGCGAGACGCTGTGGAGCGTATCAGGCCAGCACACTGGCATGACTGATATTCCACTGACATCCGATGGAGAAGAAGGGGCACGCCATCTAGGCCATCGTTTAGGCAATCTCAGATTTGCTAAAATTTTTTCTAGTCCCCTGCAGCGTGCGGTGAAGACCGCTGAACTAGCAGGCTTTGGCCACGATCTCACGGTGGATACTGATTTACTGGAATGGAATTATGGTGATTACGAAGGCTTGACTACCGCAGAGATTCAGAAAAAAGATCCCGGTTGGTTTATTTTTCGCAGTGGCTGCCCCAACGGAGAATCACCAGAAGAAGTTGCCACGCGCTCTGATAGGATGGTAAAAAAAATTCGCAAGGTTCATGGCAACATCTTAATTTTTGCGCATGCCCATATTTTACGCATGCTCACCACGCGCTGGTTAAATCTAGCTCCTGAGGCAGGTTGCCTCTATTTTCTTAATACCGCAAGCGTTAGCATTCTCGGCTACGAACACAATCTTGCAGAACCTGTAATCCGTCTCTGGAATGACGTAAGTCACCTAGTACCAATCATAAAAAGCATCGAACCTGGATGTCAGATAGGATGACGGCGTATACCCCAACGCCTTCGCAAGATTAAGCCTACCATGTTCAACTTTACCACGAAGCGCTGGAACATTATCAGCCGTTGCATAGAGTCGAGCAATCAATTCCTGATAGGTCTCCTTTGGAAACTGAGCCATCATCAGAGCTAACGACCCAGCCACGTAAGGTGCTGCCGCAGAAGTTCCATCACCAATGGCATAAGAGGAATCAGAATCGGCCCATGTCGAATAAATACTCACACCAGGCGCTGCAATAGCGACATTCGTTCCATAGTTAGAAAAACTGGCAATCGTATCGTTCTTGGTTGTAGCAGCTACGGAAACGATATTATCTAGAGGATAGTTCGCTGGATACATGGGATAGAGACTGCAGTCTTGAGAATTATTAGCCACAGCAGCAACAACAATAACTCCTTTGTCATGCGCGCGCTGAAAGCTACTGAAAATAGAATCGGTATAATTCGTCGAAAAGGCATAATTAGGGGAAGCAAAACTACAACTGATAATATTGGCCCCATGATCACAGGCGTAATCGACACTGACGATGACATCGCTATTAACGCCTAAATTACTAATATCGGCTCCATATTTACAGGCCATGAGCTGAACTTTCTGCGCAACACCTGTAATGCCAAGACCGTTGTTTCCAACGGCTCCAATAATCCCTGCACAAAATGTACCATGTCCATAATGGTCCATCGGATCTCCTGTATTCGCATAGGCATTCCAACCATAAATATCATTATTAGTCGGCGCGGGGTTATGCCACATGTTCGCCGCAAGATCTTCATGCGTGTAACGAATGCCACAATCAACCACGGCCACAATCACTGATGGAGCCGATGTGCGAACATTCCATGCCTTGGGAGCATCAATTTTATAAAGCCCCCATTGATAATTTGTCTCAAAAAATCGATACGGTTGCATCGCTGGATCATTGGGAATAGCGCAACCATGAACAATAAAATCAGGCTCGCTAGCTACCGTTGCATCTCCTGCAGAGGCAATCGCATTCATAGCTTCCGGGAGCGATGAAGCTGTTGCTGATGAAAGCTCTAATCGGTACAACGGTGCATCAGAGGTCACTCGAATCATTGCTTTTGCAGAAGGCCCAAAATTTTTCAAGAACTTTTCTGGATCCTCTTCGCTCTTGAGGGTTACTAGCAGATGATCCGCAATCATCTCCTCGCGCGCGAGCAGATCTCCTGTCGTTTTATCAATCACTTCCTCGGTGCGAATCGCAGGGTATTTAAATTGCGTTTGTAAAATTCTTACCCGCGTTGTTTCGTTTAGATCAGGCCCTGGGACTTCAGCTACCTCAACAACGCGACCTCCCGGAAATTCATGCAATTCTTCAGCCGAAAGAGCATTCAAGGGGGCTGGTAGAGAGCTATGCAATCGGATAAAATCAGCCTTTGTAGACTGTTCTCTTTTTTGCACTAGATTCGCAGATTTTTTTTTTATCTTCCCTAATTGTTGTTGAGCCACCAAGGAAAGTTGTTGCGAAGGTTTTTTTAAAGAAAAGGAAGCTTGTTTTATAGAGGAAGTATTCCAGCTATCGCCTGCAAGCAATGCTGCAAGTACGAGAAGAAGCAGACCTGCTAAAAAATAGATGCGATGACGAGGGAGTTTCATTTTTTTTAAAGTTGAAGGGTTGAGTTGCGATTAACATCGCTGTTGAGAGGTTGAGAAGAAATTTTATTTCTATTCACGTTTTAGGTTTAAAATTTAAATTTTTCTGAAAAACCGGCAGACTTTTATTTCAAGAATAAGAGCTAGTAAATTTTTAAAATCGTTTGTTTTCCGCGATAGCGTTTATTTTAAACCACTTAACAGCTCCGACGGCAGCAACTCAACCACTCAATTCCCTTCCTAGCCGAATCAGCCACTAACACAGCTAAGCCATGACAGCAATTGAAGAAGGGTAGCCTATAGCATCCTTTCCTTGAAGTGCACGCTTCATTTTTTTCAATGCGAGATTTTGCAATTGGCGGATACGTTCGCGCGTGACGCCAAGCTTCGCTCCAACTTCCTCAAGCGTAATAGGCTCTTCACCATTCAATCCAAAACGACTGCCGATGATAGAGCGTTCGCGTGCATCGAGTTTTCCTAAGACATCCTCCAATTCAACACTCGTATCTTTTTCACGGAGCTCTTCAAAAGGATTGTATGCCGAAGCATCGCGGAGGATCTCAGAATATTCCATCGAATTTTCATCGCTTACCGGTGCATCAAGCGAACTAGGACGACTTGCAGCAAGCTTGAGTTGAGAAACCTTTACAGAGGAGATGCCTATTTCTTCTGCAATCTCCTCATCCGTCGCTTCGCGCCCCAGCATCTCGCTCATACCATCACCAACACGACGGATTTTTGCAATTTTATCAACAAGATGTACTGGCAACCGAATCGTTTTACTTTGATTGGCCAACGCACGTTTGATCGATTGTTTGATCCACCAAGCCGCATAGGTACTGAGTTTACCACCTTTTACCGGGTCAAAACGCGTGGCCGCTTTCATCAGGCCAATATTTCCCTCTGAAATAAGATCGAGCAGAGGCAATCCAAAATTTGCATAATCGCGAGCGATTTTCACAACAAGGCGAAGATTAGCACGGATCAATACTGCGGTCGCTTTTTTATCTCCCTGTTTAATGAGGGCTGCCAACTCAACTTCTTGCTTGGCAGAGATCAACGGATATTGCGAGATCTCTTGCAAATAGCGTCGTAAGATGGGATCTGAATCTTCGAAGGACATAAGTTTTTAGTTAAAAAACAGGTTATTCTGTTAACCCATTTGACAACTAAAGAAGCTGTGGCGTTCAAATTATTTTTGCTGATTTGCGTGCTCTCCGGCTAGTCCAGCACTGAGCAGAATATCAACTACATTGATACCCCATCTAACAGGTGTGAATTTTGCCATCGCCTCCTCAAACCCAATTGCCTTTTCAAGGAATCCAAAAGTATTTGCCGCTACCTCTAATCCACTAGTCAGGACGAAAACCTCTAGAGCAATTAATCCTGTCTGAAGTGCGGAAGAGGTGAATTTTTCCGGTTTTTTAGAATTCTCACCTGCTACTGCATCCTCTCCACCTTCATAGGTGCCATAGACAAGACCCGCTGTATTGATGAGATTTCTAGCGCTTGTAAACTTGCTCCAAGCTTCCTCAAAATTCATTGCTTTTGGAAAAAGGCCACTAAGAGCACCTATCGAGTCAAAAGCGTACATATTCCCCAGTAACTCAAAGCCATAGAAAAACGCTGTGGTTCCGGTTAGAATGGTTCCTGTTGTGATAGCTCCTGTGATAAATAGCTTTTTTTCAGCAGGCGTAAGTTTATTCCAAAAAGAAGGTGTCAGTTCTGAGAAAAGACTATGGTTTTCAGAAGGTAATGCGCTTGATTCACTAAAATTTTGTTCAGCTAGAGAAACAGTCAACGCCTCAGCTGCCGCTGCAACTCTGAACCCAATGAAGTTCGTTCCAACGGAAGGATCGCAACCCTTTGGTATAGCCCTTATCATCAGATCACTATCATAGTACCAACTATATTTTGATGCCCATGATCCACCTCTGATGAGAGAAAGACCTGAAGGCGTTGTATCGGTTGTCCACTCGGCAACATTACCAGCCATATCACAAACATTATAAAAACTTGCCGTATTATTAAAGCAGTCTACCTCAGTAATCACGAGACTTGATGTTAAAAAGTCGGATTTAGGCGGTCTACCACCATATGTTTCATAATTAGCTAAGTTTGCGACATCTCTGCCTTCATTGCTAGGAGCTGTGTCATGTTGTGTTGGGTACATGCAATAAGTACTGTTCGTTCCATTGCCTTTATAATAGGCAGCTTTTACCCATTCATCCTGACTAGGAAGAAAATAGCTAGCATTGGGATTTGCTGTAGCTACTTCGCAACCATTAGCATCGATACTAAAGTTATAAGCTCCTCTTTCCGTGCTTTGTGCAGAAAAGATGTAAGTCTCATCAGGCGTTAATGAAGGATTCGTCGATGAGGAACTGATCTCCACGCTAGCACTGACAATAGCGTCACTGGCGGGTGTTGGCGCACCATTTTCAAGCCAATTACAAAAACGTTCCGCATCATGCAAACTGACATAGGTAATAGGAAGCTTCTCCATTCCAGCAATCACATCATAACTAAAAGTACCATCATCATTTGTTGAGCGTGTGATGCAGGCTACTTTTTTATCACTCTCCATCTGAGGGTGGTATAGGCCATGAGAATCTTCTATCGAGGCAACTGAATTAAGAAAAACTGCATACTGCTGGGCCGTTACGGGATATTTTCCAATCTGAAAGGATGCACTTACAGCACCAAGCTTTGTAGCATAATCAGGCGCATTCCCAGGATCACCAACAGTGACGAAGGAGATGTCTATTGCAGCAGCAGGATTACTGCTTGAAGAACCATCAAAAAGAGGAGCTACTGGCGTTGAATCAGGAGCGGTCGTTAGGCTACTACCGCTCGAGTTATTATTGAGGTTTCCAGAATCATCTGCGAAGGCAGTTTTTAATGGTAAGGTGGTTGAAGTTAATAAAAGAGTTAATAAAAATAAGCGCTGTTTTCTCTTTTGTAATAAATTTTTCATCGTCATCGTCCTGCTCTATTGTATCACTGTGTTCTCCTATTACTAAGCGAGCTATTGTGATTTATAATAGTATTAACTTTCACTAACAACATTCACATCACAATCTCTTCCAAAGCTTTATGTTTTATAATTTCAACTTATTAAAAAACTGCTGTTGTAACGGTCAGAAAGAGATAATCATTCTTTATCTATTTGACAACTCAAGAAACTCTCCAGTTCCATATTATTGCTAATATTTTCGATCAATTCCCAAACCAGAATCGATCATTTGTTCGACAAAACACTGAAAATGAACTATCTTTCCGGTTTTTAACCTAAAAATGTGAATGAAAATGAGAAAGATTTTGTAAGAACTTTATTTCAAGATGATTTTTATGTTGCCGTAGCGCACCTAAACGGTGCGTAAGGTGGCAGAAAAAACTTTTTGAGGTAAAGTATATTGCGAAAGATTTTTTATTTTCACTCACATTTTTAGGTTTAACCCTGCTTTCGGTATTGGAGATGTCAAAAGGAGGGGTAACCCTATTTCCCTCACTATGCTTACCAAAGTTTTTTCCGCTGCCGTTGTAGGAATTGATGCCACTGAAGTAGAGATCGAAGTCCATACGGCTAATGCTGGAGATCCGGTTATTATTGTTGTAGGCCTTCCTGACACGAGTGTTAGAGAAAGCAAAGACCGCGTGATCGCTGCTATTAGCAATAGCGGCTATGCCTGGCCGCGCACGCGTACGACCGTCAACTTGGCTCCGGCTGATATTAAAAAACAAGGTCCCAGTTTTGATCTTCCTATTGCTATTGGGATGATCGCGTTAGCCGAATCACGCGATCTCCCACGCCTCACACGTTGTTACATCGCGGGCGAATTGGCATTAACGGGAGAAGTCCGTCCCATCAAAGGAGCCCTCCCCTTAACACTCGAAGCGCGAGCTCGTGGAAAAAAAGCTGTCTTGCTACCGGTCGCCAATGTACGTGAAGCAGCAGTTGTGGAGGGCATTAATGTCTACGGAATTAGGCATCTACGCGAAGCCTATGAGTTTATCGCAATGGAAAAAGAACTCTCTCCCGAAAAGGAAGATCTTGCAATGTTGCTTGCCTATCAATCCAACTACGACGTTGATTTTTCGGATGTCAAAGGCCAACAACAGGTCAAACGTGCCGTAGAAGTCGCCGTGGCAGGAGGACACAACATCCTCCTCATTGGCCCACCAGGCTCTGGAAAATCGATGCTTGCGCGGCGTATTCCAACTATTATGCCACCCATGTCGCTGGATGAAGCTCTTGAAACAACTAAAATCCACAGCGTCTGTGGCATCATTGCTCCAGGCCAGCCGATCATTGCGCAACGCCCCTTTCGTGATCCTCACCATACCATCTCAGATGTTGGTCTCCTCGGAGGCTCGGCAAATATTACTCCCGGAGAAATCAGCATTGCTCACCATGGTGTTTTGTTTCTTGATGAGCTAGCAGAATTCCAACGCTCCACGCTCGAAGTACTCCGCCAGCCATTGGAAGATGCCAAAGTCACAATTTCTCGCGCAGCAGGCACGATGACCTTCCCTGCCTCCTTCATGCTTGTTACGGCAATGAACCCTTGCCCGTGTGGGTATTATGGGGACATCAAACGCGAATGCCGTTGCACTCCCTTACAATTAGAACGTTATCGTCAACGCATTTCTGGACCGTTGCTCGATCGCATTGATTTGCACATTGAGGCGCCAGCTATCGATTATAAAGAATTGACCGACACACGTTGTGGAGAGCCTTCTGCGACTATTCGCGAGCGCGTCATCAAAGCACGCTCGACTCAACAAAAACGTTTTTCTTCTTATAAAAAGACAACCTGCAACGCCCGGATGACCTCAACTCAGCTGCGGCAACATTGTAAACTTAGTACTGAAGGGAATGAAATTTTACGAAAAGCCATTAGCGAGCTTAACTTTAGCGCACGCGCCTATGATCGCATTTTAAAAGTAGCACGCACCATCGCTGACCTAGCAGAAGCTGACGACCTCCATGAGGAGCACTTGCTTGAGGCGCTGAGTTACCGGAACTTGGATCGGAGAATTTGGAGGTGAAAAAAGGTGAGAGGGGCGAAAAAAACTACACTCATTGATCAACTCTTATCACCACTTTTAGGTTTAATTTTTCTCAATAATGTTTTGAATTTGTTCTTTTGTCATTTTTGTCGCCTGGCAAATTTGATCGATCGATAACCCTAAATAATGTAAGTTGATAGCAACTTCAGCCTTACCTTCAGCCTTACCTTGAGCTAAACCTTTGGCCTCACCTTCTCTATATTTGCCGCTTATTAATGTTTTTTGAGAGCTGATGATGTCCCAGCCTTTATTATAGATTAGCAATTCATCTCTCGTGTAAGCAGCGATTTCTGTTAGCTTGAGCGCTTCTTTAATCGGTTCGATTTCGAGCAATTCTTGAGCTACTTCTTCTGTCTGGTCATTTGTTTCTTTTAGAAAACGCAACCATAAAACTGCTAACTTTTTTTCGGCTCTGGTGGTCGGCTTTAATTTGGGAAGCTCAATGAGAACAAGCTGAATCTCTTCTAAATTTTTATTAGGATTATCATTTTTTCTCATCTGATAATGATGAAACCATTCTGCTTCATCAGTGAAGTTTGCATCAATAATGGCTACCCCGTAGACAGGGCTCAGCTTTTCGTAGGATTCTCCTTTTTTGAGCTGGCTAACATAGGTAGCAGCTGTATTAAATAACATCCTCTGAATAAAGTCTTTCACCCATTGAAGTTGCATCTCGACAATGAAGGTGCGATTGTGATTATCGATGCAACAGACGTCAACAATCGAACTTTTTAGCTCAGCAATCTCTGGCACATGTTCAGGAGAGAGATACTCTAAGCTTTCAATTATACAATCATTCGGCAGCGGCAGGATTGCATTAAGAAAACTTTTGAGAAGCTCATTATGAGGTTTTCCAAAAATTTTTTTGAACACTAAATCGCTTTTGGGATTGAGGTAGCGAGGCATAAGAATAGGTGTTAGCTGGAAAACAATCACGCTTCCTCTTGAAGAAGAATAAGAAGCTTATTTGCAGTATTTAAAGAGTGAATCTATTTGATCTTTAATAAGTTGTCAATCAGAAGGCTTTATACCCGTTGCGAACGAAGATACCGGTTTTTACGGATGGACGAGAGCCTGTCAGAAAGTTTGTGTTTGGGTCCTCTGTACACGACAATTTTTGAATAAAATGGTAACCCGCTGATAAGTCTTTATAATATATCGTATGTTAATCAACAACTTACGAAAAAACAATGGACCATATCAGCGAATTAAAAGATGTTTTAAACGAAAAATTTCACTGCAACAAGGCGAGAATTACTTGTTTTTCTCAAATGTTACTCTCTCTG
>JBIRBD010000027.1:0-16809 GCA_044326465.1 Chthoniobacterales bacterium | reverse complement strand
TTTCTGCATCTGCCGTTTTTCCTGCAGCTCGTGACTCGATGGCTTTGAGATGAAATTCAACTTGTCGCTGACTCTCCTCTGAGGCCTTTTCCCATTGCGTTGCTTCTTCTAGCTTACCAGCTTTTTTGGCCTCAATAGCTTTTGCTAAATGGCCTGAAGCCCAGGAGGCACCATGACCCGCATTGGTAAAATTTTCTGCATCTGCTGTTTTTCCTACTGCTCGTGCTTCGATGGCTTTGAGAAAATATTCACTCCGTTTTTGACTTTTTCTAGCTGCTGCTTCCCACTGCGTTGCCTCTTCTAGCTTGCCAGCTACTTTGGCCTCAATAGCTTTTGCCAAACGATCTGAAGCCCAGGAGGCACCATGACCCGCATTGGTAAAACTTTCTGCATCTGCTGTTTTTGGTACTGTGCGAGCGTCGATGGCTTTGAGATGAAATTCAACTTGTCGCTGACTCTCCTCTGAAGCCTTTTCCCATGCTGTTGATTCTTCTAGCTTACCAGCTTTTTTGGCCTCAATAGCTTTTGCTAAATAGCCTGAAGCCCAGAAAGCACCACGACCTGCATCGGTGAAACTTTCTGCATCTGCTGTTTTTCCTGCTGCTCGTACTTCAATGGCTTGGAGAAAATATTCACTCTGTTTTTGACTTTCAGTTACTGCTCTTTCCCATGCTGTTGCTTCTTCTTGCTTGCCAGCTGCCTTGGCCTCAATAGCTTTTGCTAAACGACCTGAAGCCCAAGAGGCACCATGACCCGCATTGGTAAAACTTTCTGCATCTGCCATTTTTCCTGCAGCTCGTGACTCGATGGCTTTGAGATGAAATTCAACTTGTCGCTGACGCTCCTCTGAGGCCTTTTCCCATTGCGTTGCTTCTTCTAGCTTACCAGCTGCTTTGGCCTCAATAGCTTTAGCTAAGAGATCTTTGGCCAAACTGGCACCAAGACCCGCATTGGTGAAGCTTTCTGCATCTGCTGTTTTTCCTGCTGCTCCTGCTTCGATGGCCTTAAGAAAATATTCACTCTGTTTTTGACTTTCAGTTACGGCTCTTTCCCATGCTGCTGCTTCTTCGATTTTCGCTGTGGCACGAGCTTCAATCGCTTTAGCTAAGCGATCTTTGGCCCAGCTGGCACCAGCTCCTGCATTGGTGAAATTTTCTGCATCTGCTGTTTTGCCTGCAGCTCGTGCTTCAATGGCTTTGAGAAAATATTCACTCTGTTTTTGACTTTCAGTTACTGCTCTTTTCCATGCTGTTGCTTCCTCGATTTTCCCTGCAGCACGAGCTTCAATCGCTTTAGCTAAGGGATCTTTGGCCCAACTGGCACTAATAACCGCATTGGTGAAACTTTCTGCATCTGCTATTTTTCCTGCTGCTAGTGCTTCGATAGCCTTAAGAAAATATTCACTCCGTTTTTGACTTTCAGTTACTGCTCTTTCCCATGCTGTTGCTTCTTCTTGCTTCCCAGCTATATGTGCTTTGAGAGCGTTAACTAAATAATGAGAGGTATGTGAAGCTGCTGTAGTAGCATACCTCCAGAGCGTTATGCCACCAGTATCTCTAATGACCCTCCTTTCGATAGTTTTAAGAGCATATTCACTTTGTTTATGGCTCTCCGCTGCTGCTTCCTCCCATATAAATGCCTCTTCTGATTTTCCTGTAGCACGCGCTTCGATGGCTTTACCCAAGTAATCAGTAGAATTTGCCATACCACGAACGGCACTATCCCAATCAACAGCCTGTTCTTCTTCTCCTATTCTGCGTGCTGCAGCTGCTTTAGATATATACTCAGCTTGAAGCGGTTTTAATTTATTGATTTTAAGTCGTAGTTCAGCAATTTGTAAATCAGTTGGAAGAGCGTTCCAGCGCTCTTGTTCAAGTCTCTTAACATGAGCGGTAACAAGTTGTTTAAATTTTTCTTCTCGTCGCTCACTCTTTGGCAACTTGCTCCACTCGATAAGAGCTACTCTTTCGGCCTCTTTGGTGATGACGTCTATCATCTCTGCTTTGGCTTTTTCTGAAGCCTCTATCCCTTCTTGTTTGGAGCCCTTGCTTAGGAACAAAAAGCCTCTTTTTTTATAGGCTGAAATAAAGGCTTCATCTGCTCTCGCTGCCGCTATTTTTAAAGTGGTAGTATGGTGTCTGGCATACTCTTTATTAGCACTCTCAACTTCCTGATTATAAGAGCTTCTTTCTGCAGCTGATAAAGATTCCCATTCTTCCGTATCCCCCTCGAAGTAGTTTTTGGCTGCATTCTCTATTTTCATTTTAGCCAGGCGCTCTTCCGCCTCAACGTCTGCTATCCATATTGTTTCAATATCCTCGAGGCGCTCTGCTTCCCTGACAAAGGCTCCAAAGGCTCGCCAATCCGCTTTTGCAATACCTGTCTCTCGATCTGCTTTTCGTTGTATGTCATCTGCCCAATAATCAAAAGATGGCATGTCATTTTTGGTGTGTGCTTCTTCTCTCGCTGCTTTTGCTTTTTTGACTGCTTGTAAGTAGCGATCTTCCCAGGCTTCTTCGGCTCCCATGGTCTTATTTCTGGCTGCTTCTAAGGCGTCGCGTTCTGCAACTGCCTCATAATTTTTAAGCCCTTCTTCTTCGAGTTCATCGACCTTAGAGTAGAGCGCTTCCGCAACTACTCTCACACTCGGAACACGGCTCGTAGTATATTTTTTTCTAGCAGCAATTTTTGCTTTTTCTGCTTCTTCAAAATAGCGGGCAAGGTCTCCCTCTTTTTTAGTCCGTAGCTCAAATTTATAATTAGCAGGTTCTTCCTCAAACTTGCTCTGTTCAGACTGAGGAGCCTCACCTTTAGTCGCAGCTCGATTTTTCTCTAGCATGGCATTGAGACGATCTTGCTGAAGACGATGATAACGTGCATTCACTGAACGATCTGCTTCTTGTAATTTTTTCTTAGCCTCTGTTACGGCAGCCTCGTTCTCTGTTCGAGTTATTATGATGCTTCGGTCTTTATCCGCAAACTGTGACCATACTTCTTCTGCCTCTAAGGCTTTTGCTCTAGCAGCTGTCAAGGCAGTCGCAGCTGCGGCCTTTGCTTGCTCATTTTTTCGGCGAGTTACTTCTCTCTCTTCAAAGGAAACAATGCTTGTTGTATATTTATTTTTAATCAGGTTGGTAATCTCTTTTTCTACCTCTTGGACTGCCTCGTGACATGCATCGGCTATCCCTCGAGCCTCCCAACGAGCCGTATTAGCAGCCCAATCCTCTTCAACTCTGGCGGTAGCTTTTTCCTTTTTCTCTATTTTCTGTCGCTTTGCCATGAACGTTACTCCTTGTTCATCGGCTTTAGACCAGGCTTCTAAAGCCATATGTTCAGGAACGACTCGCCCCCCATTACTAATTCGTTTTGCTTCTGCTTCTTTTGCTAGCTCAAGCCAAGCTTCCATTGCTTTTTCAAAAGCCGCATCAGCTACTTCAAGATCAGAAGCAGCATTTATAATTGCCTGGTGAATTCCTCGACTTACCTTGCTAGTACTTGCAGCATTTTCTGCATGCTTGGCGGCAAGGACTTCAGCATCGTCCATCTCCGAATCAAGGTCCCATGCATCTTCATCTCCTTCGCTAATGCCTGAAATACGCAGGTCTTTTTTCCCTCCACGACCAACGCCTGTTATTTTACTTAAAAAACTAACATCGCTGGCACTCTTCGACTCTGCTGTAAGAACGCTGGCACGGTCTTCTGTATTTTCATGGTCATTTATCTCTTCCCTTTTTTCAGTTAAAGCAAGGAGTATCTCATCAACACGTGCTTTGAGCTGATCTACTTTTTTTTTCGCTTCCCAACGTGCAATGTCCGCTTCCGTTGGTTCTCGAATTTCAGGAATCACAAAATCATCGGCTTCAGAATCTGTGAGCGTTTCGGTTGTCTCAGAGGCTATTTCTTCCTCTTTTTTGTGATCGCTATTTTTTTCTTCAACTACCTCCAAAATTTCTTTCGGATTACCCCTAATAGGTACTTGTAATACCTTTAACTTTTCTTTGTGCAGCTCTTTTAGAAGCCTCTTCCCTTCTGCTTCAATATCTACATCATGTGTAAGTGGGGGCTCTATAGACAGGACGTGATTTTCTCCATCCTTTACTATTGAAGAATTTTCATATTGTAAGCGAGATGCAATAACTTCAGGCGAGGTCCTTTTTCTCTCGAGAAAAACTGCATTCCAGGCTGATCTATCAGCCATTAATTGAAATTTTGCTCGTTCGAAGTTTCGTAAAAGATTTTTTTTTGTGGCCTCATATTTTTTACGAATTGGAGAAAATTTTTCTTCTTCTGTTACTGCCTCGCTATTTGAAAGAACAGCTTGTTCTCCTAATGGCTGAAGATCTGCAAAGGCTCTTTCTACATTCTCCCAGGCTTTAATAAATTTATTTCTCTTTTTTTCTATTTCGCGCTGTACTCCTGCTCTCTCTGCATTTTCTTCCAGCTCGTTTAAGTCTTCATGAATCTCCTCAAGCTCTTTTTTAAATGCCTCATGAATCTTAATTCCTTCATCATACCTTACTTTATGAGCACTTGCAGCTCTCCTGGCTTTTTTAGCTTTACTTTCAGCTTCTTTAAAAACTGCTTCATAAGGATTTTTTTCAACTCGAAGATTTTTTACATTCTGCTCCAAGAAGCTGATTCTATCAGCCCAAGCTATCGCTGCGTTTTCTGTAGCCCAGGAGGGATCAGACATAGCATGTTCTGCAATTTTAGAAATTTGATCCTCACCAAGCCCTGCACCTTGAGCAATTTTTTCTGCCCATGTATTCCAAGCAGCTTTGTTCAATTTAGTAGTTGGAGGCCTAAAAGCCTCAGCATCAGCTTTTAAAGCTAACGCTGTAGCATTTCGTTGTAAGGTTTCAGCTGTCTTTGCACTTTTTTCTAAGGTAACAACCTGTTGATTTGCTTTGCTCGCATTTTGCTCTGCGGTTTCTTTTTCATGCGCGTAGAAGGCGACTTTGGAGTTAGCAATCGCATGATCAGTCTGAACCCAAAGCTGATTAATCAAATCGCTCGCTGTGGAAATGGTCGTGGCAAGTCCAGCAAGAGGAATCGGGCATGGTACAAAACCTAACGCTGTTGCAGCTTGTTTTGAATATTTAGAAATGCGACCCAGTATTGTTTTTTCGAGCTCGACTGCTGCTTTTTTATCGCGAATCTCAGTAGCAATCGCCAGCAATTCTTTTTTCGCCTTCGCCTCTTGTTCAGCCTCTGCCCGCGTCTCCCAAGCTTTGTCACAGGCACTCCAAAGTTTCTCATTTGCCTCATAATGAGTAAGCATTTCCGAGGAATTTTTTATCGCTGTTGTCCGAAGCAATTCAGCAATGCGTGCTCGTTCGGGGGATAAAATTGCTTGCGGTTGAATTGATAAAACATCACCTTCAACTAAGGATCTTGGAGCAAGGGGTGATTGAGGGCGTTGAATCGATGCTGTTTCTCCAGCTGCAGGTTCAAACTCATCCCCTTCTCTGATCATGAGCTCATGTCCAAAAGCAGTGAGACCAATCAAGCCTGCCATTTCTAAGGCATTATTCCAGTCAATGTTAAAGCTACTAGTTGAAGCTGTCGCTGAGCTCAATGTTGGCCTTAAAGCTACCTCAGCTACCTCAACGACAAAGTCATTCTGATTTGATTTTAAGGAATTATTATCCAACTCTGAATTTTTCGGCAGGCTATTCTGCTTCCAATCAGAATAACTCCTCTCATTAATTTCACTTACAAAGGTAATTGGAATATTCTGTCGCCCCTCAATAACGTCGTAGTGAAATTTTCCAGAAACTCCTACACGCTTAATACAAGAGCTATTCGAATCGCTAGACATTTTTCCATCATAAAGATGATCTGGATCGCTCTTGGCTAGATGATTTAAAAAGTCACAGTAGTCAGATGCTGTAACTAGCAAGTTGAGATTCGAAGATAATGCTGAAGAGACTGACGCCTCTGTTTGCTCTTTGGCTTGCAAAAAAAGACCTGACATTAGAGATAAGCCGAGAGGAAGAACTCTCCTAAGATATTTCATTTTCATTGGAAGGTTTTTGGAGAGAATTTGTCCTCCTAAAAACGGTGATGGGAGTTAATAAATTAGTGTAAGGGCTTGGTCTAAAAATGTTTTTTTAAACGGCGAAGCATACCTGGAAGGTACGTGAACCGGTTGAAAAAAAATTTTAGGCTGAGCATATTGCGCTAATTTGCAACGAGCCATTGCCGTTTTTAGGTTATACCATTCGCATTTGATTTTTAGATTAGCCGTTTTAAAAATGAAGTTCAGCATGCTGGTTTGAAAGGCTAAGACGGTAGTTGCTTCGCAGGCGTGGTGAATTTTAGAAAGAAAGTAGAAGTTGAGACGGGTAGTAGGCAAGCAGAAATAGGGTAGCGCAGGAGAGCCAAGGATGAAGGGGTTCACGCAAGCTTGCAGGCTACAGAAGCTACTCGCCACTCGCTACCTTACCGCATAAATTGTAGCTTCCAGCCTCAGGAAAAATATTCTCTTAAAATTTGACCTTCGTCTGACACGCTCTATTTATGTCCTTTGATTCCATCGCCCCTTATTACAACATCATCGAGAGAATCTTTGCAGGAGGGAAAATGCAACGGGCGCGTGTCGCCTTTCTTTGGAAAATTCCAGAACCCCAAAAAATTTTAGTTCTCGGCGAAGGGCCAGGATCTTTTCTTGTCATGGCACGACAAGTATTTCCTAATGCAGAGATCACCTGTCTTGATGCTAGTTCTGCAATGCTTGAAAAAACAAAGCAGAGGCTGCAGCGCCATAATATCAGCCTCGATAGTGTAACATTTCTTCATCAGGATCTCTTTTCATGGCAACCTCTCATGCAAACGTACGATCTGATCGTTACCAATTTTTTTCTCGACTGTTTTACCGCTAAAGAACTCGAGCACCTAGTCCCTATTTTATCACGCGCTGCGACAAGTAATGCTCTTTGGCTGATTGCTGATTTTCAAATTTCACGCGCGCGCATCATGGAAAAAATTTCGCAGCTTCTTGTAAAAACACTTTATCTTTTTTTTCGTAGAGTTGCTGCCATCTCAGCAACAGAACTTGCCTCTCCTCATTATCTTCTGGAAAAAAATGGATTTCAGTTACAAGAGTACAAAGAATTATGTGGAGGCTTATTGAGGAGCGAATCCTGGAAAGCAGCTTGATGTTCGCAGCCCATTTTAAAAATAATGACTAATCCTAAAACGTCCTTTCCAACAAATACTTAGCAATCAATCGCAACATTTCCCCTTGCGCACCGAGCGGATGCAAAGCCTCATCAGCAGCGATGGTAAGCTCAGCTGCTTTTTTCTGTGAAGCCGCTAGACCAATTGCTGCTGGATAAGTTGCTTTTTGAGCGGCAAGATCTTTTTTTGCACTCTTACCAAGTTGTGCGCTCGATTGAGTTACATCGAGAATGTCATCAATAATTTGAAAGGCAAGACCGAGCGCAAGACCAAATTCCGTGAGTGCAGCAAGTTTCGCTGCAGAAGCATTTGCACTCATAGCACCTAGGCGTAGCGCAGTAACGATAATGGCAGATGTTTTTCGTTCATGGATAAAACGAACATCCTCCACTCTTACTTTTTCCATTTTCTTTCCTTCTGCTTGAAGATCAGCAACCTGACCTGCAATAAGTTGACGGCTCCCTGCAGCTTTAGCCATTTCTTCTAAAAAGGATTTGAGAGGGTACCGCGGTGTTGTTGATGCCTGAGCAAGTAGCTCAAAGCTTTTTGTGAGCAAGGCATCACCGGAAAGAATTGCGATACCTTCGCCAAAAACTTTATGTGCTGTCGGCTTGCCTCGTCGCAAATCATCATTATCCATTGAAGGAAGATCATCGTGTATGAGCGAGTAAGTATGCAGGCATTCGAGTGCACAGGCGACAGGAAGAGTTTTTCCCAAAATTTCTGCGCGCCCAGAATTTCTTCTTACAACCGCAGAAGCTTCTGCGGCAGCAAGGCAAAGAATTGGTCGCAACCGCTTACCTCCAGCAAAGAGGCTATAGCGCATTGCTTGATGCAAAATCACTGGCTTCACCGTTACCGCGGGAAGAGCACGCTGTAAGGCTTTATCAATAAACTTTCGACGCTCTTTTAGAAAAAGGCTTAAACAGTTGAGAGATTGTGGGGTTGAGGGGTTGAGAGATCTAGAAGAATTTTTCAAATTCACGTTTTTAAGTTTAGCCTAAAAATGGTGATGGGAGTGAGAAAATTAGCGTGCATGCTTAGTCTAAAAATAATTTTTAAACCGGTGAAGCATACCCAGTGGGTACGCAAGCCGGTTAAAAATTTGTTTTGAGGATGAGCATATTACGTTAATTTACCACGATCCATTGCCGTTTTTAGGTTAAACCGTTTTACAGAAATTCTCTAACCGATCGAGCCCTTCTTTGATGACATCCATGCCTGCGGCATAGCTCAAGCGAATTGTTTTATCATCACCAAAGGCGATACCTGGGACAGCAGCTACGTTAGCTTTGCTCAAGAGGCGATCACAAAAATTTGATGAGGACATTCCATATTTTGCAATATTAGCTAAGATGTAAAATGCACCGAGCGGTTTTACCGAAGACATGTTGTTAATTTTATTAATACGATTGTACATGTACTCACGACGAATATTGAACTCTTCACGCATATCAAGCACGCATTGTTGGCTACCCGTTAATGCTGCCAGCGCCCCTTTTTGAGCAAAGGAACAAGGTCCGGAAGTACTATGACTTTGAAGTGCATCGATAGCTTGAGCTACTTTTTTGTTTGGCGCTGCAAGATATCCAAGACGCCAGCCGGTCATTGCATAAGCTTTGCTAAAACCATTGACCGTGATGGTCAAATCGCGTGCTTCAGGCGTGATAGAGGCAACACTGATATGTTTTGCTTCATCATAAATAAGATGCTCATAGATTTCATCAGAGAGAATGAGAATTTCTTCCTCTGCGGCAACTTCAACAATAGCGCGAAGCTCTTCTTTAGTATAGACAGAACCAGTTGGATTACCTGGAGAATTAATGATCACCATTTTTGTCCTTGGAGACATCGCATTAGCGAATTCCTCTGCCGTCATTTTCCAAGAATTAGCTTCTGTTGTAGCAACAATAATGGGCTCGCCACCTGCAAGACGTACCATCTCAGGATAGCTAGTCCAATAAGGCGCAGGAATGACCACTTCATCTCCTTCATTCACACAAGCCATGATTGCATTAAAGCATGACTGTTTAGCGCCGTTACTCACAATAATATCGTTTGCTTGATATTCCAGTTGATTGTCACTATGAAATTTTTCAACGATAGCTTGGCGCAATTCTAGCATTCCAGAACTTGCTGTATATTTTGTAAAATTATTTTCTAAGGCATGAATCGCCGCAGCTTTAATATGATCTGGGGTATCAAAGTCAGGTTCTCCTGTTGCAAAGCTGCAAATATCGACACCCTCAGAACGCAAGGTTTTGGCCTTCTTATCAACAGAGAGTGTGAGCGATGGAGTTATTTGAGCGAGGCGTGTTGCGAGTTCCATGGAATAGATTGTGGAAGTTGAAATGTTGAAGCCTCTATTTGAGGCTATTAAGATGTTGAAGGGGTGAAATGATTAAGAGGCTTGGATAATCGATTTAAAATTATTCTCCTCAATATTGATAATGCCCGTTTCACGAGCCACGCTTTCAAGTGCATCGGAAGCATGCGCTGCATTGATCATAATATCGTGGCCAAATTCTTTGCGAATTGTTCCATGAGGCGCACTAGAAGGATTGGTGGGTCCTAGCACGTTGCGAATTTTTTGAACAGCATCTGGACCTTGGTAAATGAGTGCCACAATTTGTTGGCTGCCTGGTTGCGAAAGCTCTTCTTGAGCGCACTCAGAAGGACGCTTGCCGGACATGAAGGCAATGATTGATTCCCAGTGCGTACGTCCATCGGGAAGTTTTGCAACTAAGACATCTAAAACAGGTCCATAAAACTCCATCGCCTGCGCAACACTCATATGGTGAACCTTCAAACCAACAAGTGCTAAGCCAGTGCGAGCAAAAAGATCGATAATACCACCAGGGCGCGTGTTAGGAAAAAGGAAATTGTCTGGTTTAATAAGCACTAGCGTCTTTTCGAGGGATACGCCGGCAGGAAAACTTTTTGTAGCATCAAGAATGCCTCCTTCAGCATCAGAATATTTAGCGAGAACAGAAAGCCCGGCAGCAGCTTCTTCTTCATTAGAGGGGGCAATAGCACCTGGTTCAAAATAGAAGAGCTCAGGAATATTTTCCTCTTCTTCATGGACAAGCGCATGATCCCCATAAGTATCGCGTAATGTTTCGCCCCGACCAGACATACTCTCATCGTCGCCAACAATCTCACTAATGACCTTAATGGCATTAACTCCAGAAAAAAGTAAAACAAGCACATGATTGAGTGGCCTGCTAAGCGAACCAATTTTTGAATCAATCTGCCCCAATCCTCGTAGGTAAGCCGCTGTTAACTCGTGACTCTCGAGGCTAATGGCAAGCTCTTGCGATGATTCTTCAGTAAAGGAAAAAAATCGTCCGCCAACAAGATCAAGACCCGAACGAGAAAGAAGCCGTGCAAGGATGCCTCCTGTGCGAGCTTTGTGCAGAGAAAGTGGCGTGATAAGTACGTAGGTAAGCTGATGAGACACGGTATATAAATAAAAAGTAAGATCGAGATCTAGGAGATCTGAGCACCTCCAAAGCGGATAAGGAGCCTAGTAAAACGCTACCACCCCGTCAATGCTATACTCGTCACGGATTAAGATTCGGATTTTTACGCAGGGATCATACTAGACTAGAAGCAATCGTCGAACGTTCACTCAAGAAGAAGCGCATTTGTTGCAAGTTCACCAATCGCGCTTGAATTGTTCGATTGATTCTGCAAGAGCATCACGGCATCGCCATTTCGATGAATAATAACACAACCTTGTTTTCCATAGGGCTTAATCGATGCATCGAGTGTAAATGAAATATTCGTCCCTTTACCATGCAAGGTGGCATTTTTTGTAATCATAAAAATAGCATTCCCATCGCTTGATTCTTGCACGGCATAAATTTTAAAAGCTGTTGCTCCTGCATTTGAGGGAATTTGATCTGTTGGTACGACGACACCAGGTGCTGAGCAAAGTTTACAAAAATCATTGGTGGAGAGATATCCCGAAGAGAGAGCTGTGGCCCATGCTGAAAAACTTGGGTTAGCCAGATCGCCCGGCCAAAGAGCATTCGTAGAACCTGTGCTGGCGCCATCAATGGCCATGGCCTGCGTTGCCAGATAAAGCTGCTTCTCATTATTGAGCGTCTGCAGCATTTGTCCCTTGAGGAAAAAACTTCTCAGATGCGGCAGCATTAGTGTTGCTAAAATGACAATTATCGAAATCACTACGAGCAATTCGATGAGAGTAAAAGCGTTACTTTGTCTGGGGTAAGTTTTCATTTTCTAATAGACCTTAAGAAAGATGCTGAGATATCATTGATTAGTGAGCTTAACATTAGTGCAAAAATTTTCGATTGAAGAAAATCTCATGATTGACGAAAAAAAAGCTTTTCCTCATCATTAAAAAAGAATGTATGCTATTGCCTTTGATTTGGATATAGAAATCCTCCGCGCCACTTATGGCAATCCCTACAATAGACTTCTTTCTAAAACTCGCTTCTGTTGATGAAATGCAAGGAGCCTACGGAGCGGAATACCAGTGGCCGGGAGGCCCTGGGATAGACTGCCGTAGGCAGCCCGAAAGGGCGAGCAGCTGGGCAGCTGCGAGTCAAAAGTCTAAGCATAGTGACATATGTGATGCTTCGAGCACCGGAGCGACGCAGCAAGTCGCAACGGAAGTAGAGTTTAGAAAGAAGTCTAATAATGCTTACAGCGAAGTGAAGAATTTTCTCATCGCTAAAGGCTTTGAGTGGCAACAAGGAAGCATCTACTTTGGCAATCCTGCCAGAGTTAATGCCGTTACCTGAGTCGTCACTATTAATGAGCTTTCTAAAGCGATGCCCTGGTTCGCAGCGAGCGTGAGAATAACGACCTCAGACCAGCCCTTGAGATGGGCAGTTAACCCGACTTCGGCACCTTTAAATAGAGCGTTGCCAGCGGAGGAAGATCTAGCATGATTGATTGGTTAAAACGGTGCCATGCTTGTTTCTCACTCTGGAAGCTTGATGGCAAGGTCATTGCGCTGCCATCGAACTCATGAGCATCACTATTTAAAAGCAACTCGTAAAATCCTTCCCTAGGAACACCAATGCGATACTGGTAACGCACAACTGGCGTGGCATTGACGATGACCATGAGATCAGAATTTTCTTTTATACTAGAGTGCTGATAACAAGCTGCTTCTGGAGCCTTGCGTAAAAAAGACCAGACGCTGTTGGCAGCATCGTTAAAATCAATCCATTCAAATCCTTCCGAGCGATCATCGAGCAAAAAGAGGGCCGGCTCACTACGATAAAGCTGGTTGAGTCTTTGCACTAATTTTTGAACGCCCCGATGCGAGGCATGCTCAAGCAAGTGCCAATCAAGGCTCTGATCGTGATTCCATTCATCGCGCTGAGCAAACTCCCCGCCTTGAAAAAGTAATTTTTTGCCAGGATGTCCCCACATCCATGAGAGGAAAAGACGCATATTGGCAAATTTTTGCCAATCATCTCCAGGCATTTTTGAAAGGAGCGACCCTTTTCCATGCACCATTTCATCATGGCTGAGAACCAAGATAAAATGCTCATGGTAGGCGTAGAGCATCGAAAAAGTAATGTTGTCCTGATGATATTTACGATAAATCGGCGCCTGACTGATGTAATGAAGCGAATCATTCATCCAACCCATGTTCCATTTGAAACCAAACCCTAGACCGCCAAGGTACGTTGGCTTAGAAACATTCGGCCAGGCGGTCGACTCTTCAGCCACCATCATGATTCCAGGGTGATGTTGATAGCAGCGTTCATTGCATTCTTTAATAAAGGCAACCGCCTCGAGGTTTTCACGACCACCAAAACAATTCGGCTCCCACTCCCCTTCGTTACGTGAATAATCGAGGTAGAGCATAGAAGCCACGGCGTCGACACGCAATCCATCAAGATGAAACTCCTCTAGCCAATAAAGCGCGTTAGCGATGAGGAAATTTTTTACTTCCTTGCGTCCATAATTAAAAACCATTGTCCCCCAATCACGATGTTCTCCACGTCGTGGATCTTCATGCTCATACAAGGGTGTGCCATCGTAGCGGGCGAGCCCATGCGCATCGCGCGGAAAATGCCCTGGGACCCAATCCAGAATCACGCCGATACCAGCTTGATGAAGTTTATCAACGAGATGACGAAATTCATCCGGTGTTCCAAAGCGACTGCTCGGTGCAAAAAAATTCACAACTTGATACCCCCACGAGCCTTCAAACGGATGTTCCATCACCGGCAATAATTCGACGTGAGTAAATCCAATTTCTAAAACATAGCTAACGAGCTGATCAGCCAATTCCAGATAACTAAGTGGTCGATTACTTGATTCAAGGCAACGTCGCCACGACCCAAGATGAACTTCGTAAATCGAGAGCGGCGCGCTGTAAAGATCAGCTTGTGCACGGCGCATCATCCAATCGTGATCATGCCACTCATATTTTTCTAAATCATAAACCATGCAGGCGGTCCGCAAATCATGCTGTGCAAAAGATGCATAGGGATCCGTCTTTAAAAAAACATCCCCATACGGACCACGGAGCTCGAATTTATAATGCGCTCCAGTCTGAACACCTGGTAAAAAAATTTCCCAAACTCCCGATGAGCCACATTTTCTCATCGTATGAAAACGGCCATCCCAATGATTGAAATCTCCCACCACGCTGACGCGCTGGGCATTGGGGGCCCAAACCGCAAAGGCAACACCGCTTATGCCATGAATCGTGCGTGGATGCGCACCCAGATGACGATAAATCTGCTCATGCTCTCCTTGCGCAAACAAGTAAAGATCCAGATCGCCGAGCTGCGGCGCGAAGGAATAAGGATCGCTGATCGTGATCCTCTTGTTTTCTGCGGTGAGAATTTCAAGATGATAGCGCTCGGGGGCGGGTAATTTTTCTAACTTTTTAAAAAATGAGGCATCAATGATTCCCTCAAACAATCCCGCTTCATGAACACGCGTGAGCAAAACTGCGGTCCGAATTGGAACAACATCTCTTTCTTTTATTGAAGAAGATGCTCTATCTTCTCCCAATTCGAAGCCCAGTTTTGCGATGATCTGGCGAGCCCCTGGATACCAAACACGGAGGATGGTTTCGTTTGTGCCTAAACGATGAATTCCCAACAAGCGATGCGGATCACTATGACGTAGTTCGAGAAGCGGGTAGAGATCATCGTCAGAAAGCGTAGAGTCAAGCCTCATGAGCGATCCTAAACTTCCACAGTAGCTTCTTCAAAATCGAGACCAAAATCGCTCTCCAGATTAAGTCGAATTGTTCCTTCTTTAGCCAAATGAAGCTCTGAGCCAAGCCCGAGACACACGCCAAATTCTTGTAAGAGAGTAGAAATTTTTGTTGTCATAATGATTTTTGATTACATTGATTTTGGCTGGACAAACTGCATGACGCAAGAAGTTCGTGATACAAGCCCCTCGATTTCCTTGTTCAACCAAAAAGTTTTTAATTTAATATACACAAACAGAATAGAACTCAGCAAAGCCTCGCCTCTGTTTAACCAAAAACGGTGATGGGAGTTCATAAATTAGCGTGCATGCTTGGTCAAAGAATGATTTTTAAAACAATGAAGCATACCTGGAAAGTACGTAAGCCGGTTGAAAAATCATTTTGAGGCTGAGCATATTGCGCTAATTTATAACGAGCCATTCCCGTTTTTTGGAGGGATCAAAAAACTCACCTTTCTAAGTAATGAATACCGCAATCACTCACCTTTTTCATGGCAGAGAAGATATCTTGTTTCATGCTATTGAAAATAAAAGCGACGCCTTACGCTTTGAGCCTGAAAAAGGTTTATATTCTAAACAACAAGGACCACTACGTGCCATAGGGTTAACCTCCCCAAATGAAAAAACACGCGCTGAACTTGACGTGGCTTATGATGTCCTTGCTGGATGCATCAAGGCCTCTTATGGAAAAGAAGCCGCTCTTACTTTCCTTAACAACTTCGCGAGTCAACGAGATAAGCAAAAGCCACTAACGCTCGCTCACGTTGAAGCTTTCCTTTCACCATACTACGATAAGCATCTCGAGATAATAGAGAGCGGAATTATTATGGATGATTTAAGCCAAGCAGAAGCGTTATTTGAAGGAGCCATGAAAGGAGGCTCTCCCACCGATTCACAAATTTATACATCTCGCAGAACAATCAGCCGAGCAGAAATAGGAGCCTTTGTTGAAAAAAACCCTGAGGAGGACGAAGAAGGACATTATGCAGATGTTAGAATTCCCATGGCAGCTGTTTTTATTCATGGAAAGCAAGTTCTCTCTTCTATCGAAGAAGAATTAAAACAATTTCCCAACTTTCGGGAGGATTTTCTTTTATCAGAACGAAGTCCCTCTCCTGACTCTATACTTTCAGAAACAACCTCTGAAGCCTCCTCAAAGATCTCTGAAAAAAAAGCCCCCTCAATAGGAGACTTCGCCGAGCAGCAGGCTCTTTCTGCTATTGCCAAGAATGGTGGTGATTGGAATCGTTTTAAATTAATAATAGAGGATCAACCTGTTGTGATTCATTCCTCAGAACTTGATCCAAAAAATCCTTCGAGCGCAGCTAACAGTCTTGCTCAATTAAAAACTGCCCTTAGTAGATTAAGCAACCGCCCCATTTCTAATCGGGAGGCTTTTGAAATAATACGCTTAATTGACAAAGATGGCCGCACTGCTGGATTTCCCTCAGGAAAAAACCAAGCGAGCGGGATCGGTTTTGGGACAGCGCCTATGGAAGGAAGTGGTAGTGAAAAGGTAGAGATCAGCTTTGACAGCGCTACTGAAACTTATGATATTTCTAGAACCTCTGCGCCATCGTATTTAAAAAACATCATCATCCCTGAAAAAATCACTGTTCGTGAAAAAATAGATGGTGAATATACGAATGTCCAGAGACCTCAGGTTATTGAGTTTCTTGTCGCTGTAGACAGTAACGGAGATGCTGCGAATATTAAAAATGAAACCGAACATCCTGAACTCCAGCGCTTCAAAACAAGCAGTACTTTCACTTATCGTTTAACACCTCCTGCTAGTGACAACAGCACAGGAACTGTTGAGCTTGTCGGCTCTCGTCAATATTATGAGCCTGTTGTGCTCGCAGGCTAGCTTGCTAGCTCACGCTCTTCTGGAAATTTCAACTTCGTCTTATCGCCATGAATGACCGCGCGGGCTTGCAAAACAACGTCAGGAACAAGATTATGCGATTTATCTTCAATCATGCGGATAATATGAATAAGGGAGGCTACGATAAGTGCATTGCGTGACCACCCTATGGAAGCAGCGATGCGATCTGTCTTTTGTAAAATTGCTTCGTGACAGGCAAATCCAGTTCTTGTTTGAGGAGGGGTTGTTTTTCGTTTGCTCATGGTTAAGATTATCCTAAAAATGGTAATAGGGAGTGAGAAAATTAATTTGCCACGATCCAGTGCTGTTTTTGGGATTATTGATTGGAGGTAATTGGTGCTCGTAATTGCTCATCTCCTTCTGGCGAAGAAGAGGAGCAAGAAGTTGTCGGTTGTTAGTTGTTGGTTGTTTTTGTTCGAAAAATTTATTTTTTAAAAATCCACTTTTATCCTAAAAACGGTGATGGGAGTTAATAAATTAGTGTAAAGGCTTGGTCTAAAAATGATTTTTAAAACGGCGAA
>JBIRBD010000113.1:0-6501 GCA_044326465.1 Chthoniobacterales bacterium | reverse complement strand
GCTAACCTGCACGGTTAGTGAGGCTTTAGAACGAACAGCTTCAGGCCAACTATATTGCGTCAAATTTTTTATTTTCATTCACGTTTTTAGGTGAAGGATCAGGAGCATTTCATCCACAATTTTAATCAGAGAACAAGCGGTCTTTTTGAAAATGACTTTTCTCTGACGGAGCCTCTGGATAAAACGTTCCTGGGTGAAGGATTAACTTATTGAGATGAACGGGCAAGGGGCTACAGGTTAAAATAACGGCGTTGGATATTTTCCCTCATCGATCATCTTGCTCAATAGCATTTTCACGTGGTGAAGATCGTTAGGATGGGTCAGCCCAAACCAAGCATCATGCGTTGGTAATAATCGTACAGAAGCTCTCTTTTCCTTAATGCAGCGACTAATAGCAGCAGGAAGGTAGAATTCTGCAGCAGATTGCATTTTTTTATCACCTTGTTCCAACGCTAGAAGAAATTCACAAAACTGTTGTTCAAGATGAGAAAAAATATCGGGCGTCAAGGCCCAAAAATTCAAGGAAACCAACTCTTCTCCAGTAAGTACAAGGCGACTGCCCTCCTTTTCCTCAGCGATAATTTTCCCATTACGCTCACTAATGGAAGTTCGCTCCGTGATGGATGTTAAAATTTTACTTTCATCCGAGGCTCTCTTCTCATTTTTTTCTTCTTTCTCGGTTAAACTTCTAGCGTTAACTGCTCCATAGCTACAAATTCCTCGCGAGACCGTTCCATGTTCGCTCAACGTTTTTTTTAAACGATACCCAATCATTGCCCAGGAATCAGCTTCTGCTTGTTTTAAAAAATGAGCCAACGTTTGATATCCAGAAGAACCATAATAGTCATCGGCATTGATGACCGCGAAAGGGCTTTTTATCAAGCGGCGAGCGGCGAGCAAAGCATGACCTGTGCCCCATGGCTTCATGCGCTCAGAAAAAAAAGAGCTCTCTTCTGCAAGATCGTTCATTTCTTGAAAGGCATATTTTATTGCAAGGTGGGGAAAAGCTTTTTCGTAACGATCGCCAATTTTGCTGCGAAAAAGTTCTTCGATCTCACGACGAATTACAAAAACGACTTCTGAAAATCCTGCGCGCACCGCATCATATACGGAATAGTCGAGCAGTGTTTCTCCATGAGCTCCAATGGCATCAAGCTGTTTAAGCCTTCCATAGCGGCTTCCCATGCCCGCAGCGAGAATGAGAAGCGATAAAACAGGCGGAGGTTGAAGGGTTGAAATGTTGAAGGGTTGAAGTGAATTATTCAAATTTGAATAGTTTTATTCTAATGCTAGAAAAACTAGCAATTAGGATTGATTGAATTTTGATTTTATTTTTGATGCCAACAGCCACAATTTTATTTGTGGTGAAAGTTCTTTTAAACATTTCAAGCCTTCAACAGTCACAATAGTGGCGTTCAACTTTTTAACTTTTTAACTTTTCTCCATTCAGCGGCTTTATCACGGCACCTGTCTCTGAAGAAAGTTGCATGGTCCCAACCAAGGCACCAGAGCCATTGTATAAATGAACGATCCAGAGTGTCGCTCCGCTTATAGCATCCGTACGCAACACATAATCAATGGCATCAAACCCGATGTGATGAGCAATAGCCTCACTATTGACAGCCTTGAAAATAGCACCTGAGTCAACCGTGATATGAGTTGTATCAAGATGAAGAAGATCACCTTCACCACCAAATCCATTGAGTGGTGTTCGCTCAGAAACAATTTGGTGATTGCTTATCGTCAGTTCGCGCACTCCCCCCTGTGCGGTCGGATCGTTGCAAAGTAAAATCCATTCGGCAGGCTGCGGATCACCATGTTCACCTTTTACCTCAGCAAGACCAGCTAACAACTCTGGACGTGAGGCATCTCGAAGAACCTGGATAGCTGAAAGAGCAGTCTCCGCAGCAAAGATTGAAGCAACAGGAAACCCTAGTAAAAATGTTAACAATAAAAATAATAATTTTTTCATAAAAAACTCAGTGAACGACCTAAAAACGTGAATGAAAATGAGAAAGTTGGCGTAAGGAGTTGGATTGAAAGCTTAGTTGTTATGAAGCCGTGGCTAACCTGCACGGTTAGTGAGGCTTTAGAACGAACAGCTTCAGGCCGAATATATTGCGTCAAATTTTTCATTTTCATTCACGTTTTTAGTCTAAGGTTAAAAAAAATCAATGGTGAGTATACACGCTACTCGTTACTGCTATGATGTTAATATCAGCAACCAAATCAAAAAAAAATCATTCGTCAAAAATCGATACTTTTGGGACAGAGTCTACCTATTACTCTTCACTTTTTTTTAGCCGTATCCCGATAAAAAATAACTCCATGCCGGCGAAGATTTTTAAAAAATAACTGTAAATCTTCGGCCGCTCCTTTTGCAGAATCCATGGTCTTATTTCCATTATTCATAAAAACAGAAGCTTGTTGCATTACGCTTTGAAGCTGTTTGGAGGAAGAGCTAAAAGCATCGGTGGTTTGATGAATATTGGCCAGTGATTCTTGAAGATCAGCCATTCCTTGTTTACTAAAGATATCACTCTTTAATCGTTCAGTGATTGTATTGATATGACCAATGACTTGATTGACCTTAGGTAAAATTTCTCCGATTTGTTGTTCGAGATCCGCAAGGTTCGATTCCCTCTGACCTTGCACCACAGAGTCTGGCTGGAGCACATCATTAATGTCGGCATCATCGTTGAGGGTGACGGTCACAAAACGATCACCCAATAAGCCTGAACTTCCGATAGAAAAAAGAGTCTTCTTTGGGATTTTTACGCGATTATCAATACTCAATTCGACAGCTACACCACGCATGGAAGGAAGAACGACAGGGGGCTTTTCAACCTCCCCAATTCTGGCTCCTGCTAAGAGCACGTCAGCTCCTTTGAGTAAGCCGCTTGCATTGGCATACTCCACGGTAACCGTGTAATGATTTCCTGTCCATTGACTGAAACGACCAAAATAAATGACTAAACAGCCTATACAAATGAGGCCGATAAGAAAAAAAATCCCAGCGCGAAGTTGTGTAGAAAAATTTGAAAAATCCATAAAGCGGAGTGGCATTGTCGAACAATGCCGTAGCTAGTAAAGAGTAAAGGGTAACGAGTATGTTTTGCTATTAAAGGTTATGTTTAAGCTAAAAAGGCCTGATGGCTAGTCGATTTCGTGAGAACGTCCCTCAATAAAATCACGCAAGAGCGGATCGTGCGAGGCATGAAATTCTTTAAGGGTTCCACAAAAATGAATGCGTCCTTCATGCAAAAGAGCCACACGATCGGCAATATGATTAGCACTTGCCATATCGTGTGTTACAACAATTGATGTGACCTGCAGCTGCTGTTGCAGGCGACGAATCAGGCGATTGATCGTATCAGAAACAATCGGATCAAGTCCAGCAGTTGGCTCATCATAAAGGATACAGGATGGTTTGCTGATGATCGCTCGCGCGAGGGCCGCGCGCTTACGCATGCCACCACTGAGATTGACTGGTATTTTTTTTTCTTGTCCAGCAAGTGATACAAGATCGAGTGCTCGTGCTACTTTTTCGTGAAGTTTTTTTTCATCACGTTCTCCACGTTCGACGAGAGGAAAAGCGACATTCTCAAAAACAGTCATCGAATCAAACAAAGCACCATCTTGAAAAAGCATGCCAATTTTGCGACGAATTGGTTCGAGCTGACGTTCATGAAGCCTAGAAATTTCTTCACCATCAATAAAAATTTTCCCAGAAATAGGCCGCATCAATCCAATGAGATGCCTCAAGAAAACACTTTTGCCACCACCGCTACGTCCAAGAAGAACCATGGTTTCACCTCGATGCACAGAAAGAGAAAGACCTTTTAAAATTTCTTGATCTCCAATTTTCTGTGTGAGATCACGAACTTCGATAAGAGGAGAATGCTTTGTATCACTCATTTTTTAGAAAAGTCTAAGCTTATCGCAACCCCGCTGGAAAAATAATATTAAGAGCCATTGTAAGGAAGAAATTTCCAATGAGAATGGAAAGTGAACAAATAACGACCGCCTCGGTAGTTGCCTTGCCCACACCGACAGCACCTTCACGCGTCGTCAAACCTTGTTGACAGCTAATGAAAACGATGATAATGGCAAAAACAAAAGCTTTTGAGAGAGCCATAACGATGTTATGCCCATCAATAAAACGCCAGATATTTTGTAAAAAATAAATACTGCTCACTCCAAGCAACGCTGTTGCTACAAAGTAAGAAGCTAAGATGCCAAAAAAAACACACTCACCAACAAGCAATGGCATTGAAATCAGCATTGCAACAACACGTGGCACGACAAGATAATCAATCGGATTGACGGCAAGAGCACGTAAAGCATCAAGTTGTTGTGTCACTTTCATGGTGCCAATTTCTGCACTCATCGCAGCACCCACTCGACCTGCCACCATGAGTCCTGTCAAGACGGGACCAAGCTCACGAAAAAGAGCAACGGCAACAACGGGACCAACAGCAGAGCTCATGCCGAGTGTTGAAAATTGATAAAAAGTTTGTGCCGTAAAAACAGCACCTGTGAAAGCACCAGTCACAATGACGACAACCTGCGAGCCATACCCAATATCTACGAATTGTCGCAATAAAAGACGCCTACGAATATGTCCTAAAAAAATTGACCGGAAGCTCTCTAGAGCTAGCAGTGCGGTTTGCCCCATGTAAATAAAAAACGCTTGAAATAACGGAAACTTCGTCCAAAAGATTTTGGCAACGAGAGGTCGAGAAAGATTGGAAGCTTGCGACATAGAGTAATTCTAAGCCTAAAAACGTGAATGAAAATGAGAAACTTGAGATTATTTATCTCAACAGCCTCTTAAAAAATCCTGATATTTCTGTTGCAATTTAACACTGTTACTAAAAACGGTGATGGGAGTTAATAAATTAGCGTAATATGCTCAGCGTCAAAATGATTTTTATTAAAAATTAAATTCCCATGTGCTTATAAAATTACCGAAGAAGTCAAAAAAAAGGTTGGAGAGAAAAACTCTCCAACCTTTTAATTTGGTTTTTAAATGGAACCTCCCTCTAAAACTTCACTCCTAGACTTGTGAATATATTCTGACTCATAAGATTACTGTTTCCAGATGTTGTATTATAGAAGAAGGATGCATCATATTTCTTAGCAAAGTTCACGGTAAAGCCCACACCTGTATAGACTGAATCGCGTAGAGGTGCTGTTGTTGTGTAGTTGAAAGTACCTCCCCCTCCTTGCAAGCTTGAATTGATTGCATAAGGATTTTGTAAAAACTCATGCTGCCATGAGAGGCTGACTTGAGGAGTTACCAGAACATTCTTATTAATCTGCCAATTATAAAAACAATGTGTTCCAAGCGAGTAAATAAGGCTTTCCGCATTTTGGCTTTGTACATTCAGGTTTAGTGATTGAGCTCCTGACTCATTGAATGGTTGTAATCCAAGGTAAGTGTATTGCAAGCTGGATATAGGACCAAAAGTGAAGTTTCCTCTCTTTACATCATATCCTACAGCTAGCAGGCTATCCAACTCTCCACTCGTTGGGGTGCTCGTTGCCGTACGATTGATACCTGGGAATGCAATGTTTCTACTAACTTGGTAAGCGTGAGAATCTCCTCCCAGGATCGCATTAACAAAGACTCCTCCTCGTTGATAAGTACCGAAACATCCAAACCGCGCACTATTATCAATGATAGAACTCCCTCCGTTTTGCTTCGACTGCATTCCTTGATAGCCTGCATAAAGACCTGTTGAGAAAGTCTCATTCCACTTGTAGGTACCACCAAGGGTGACGCCACCACTCTCTGCATTATACCCTGGGAGCTGATTATTGATGTTGACGTTGGCAAAAATACCGTTGCCATCAACGTAGATACCCCAATGATTATCAACTGATGGAATCAAAACATCTTTTCCATGCGATAGAGCATCTTTGTTATCATCTTGAATTGGCGACTCGTTAAGCCCCATCGTATTAAAGCCTGTACCAGCTACGCGGATATTACCGAGACGTTGTAGAATTTCTTGGTTTTGCGCATTAGCTATATTGAAAGCCGTGGTTGAAAAAGAGCTATAAAGTGCAGGACAGATCTGTTGGAAGGCATTTGGGTATTGCGATGCTGTCAGACTGTCAAGAGCTAAACTAACAGCATAGCTATCATTTCCTTCTACAGAAATAACACTTGATGGAGGAATAAAGCTATTTAAGGCTAAGGCAACGTTGCTTTGATTTTGATTAAGGGCCATTTGCGTATAGCTCGCAGGGGCAATGAGCAGATAAGCCGTTGGGTCACCTTCAATAACAGTACGTCCACGAAGAAGGTGCTGAACCACGCCATTAACTTCAACTGCGATAGTTTCAAAACCACCAGCAAAGCTACCTGCTGTAGCAAACTTATATTTACTTCCAAAGCTAGGAGCATTTTCTACAAAATTTCCTGTTAACGTACCACCTAGTGCCATCGTATTAGAAACAGTAATACCTGCTGGATCATCTGTTCCTCCAAAT
>JBIRBD010000033.1:0-15309 GCA_044326465.1 Chthoniobacterales bacterium | reverse complement strand
AATTTAGAATCTTTCCTTAAAAAATTAGCGGACGAAAAAAATCTGGCTGAAATTAATGAGCCTGATAAAACTTGATGCTTCTACCCCTTTCAACATTTCAACTCTTCAACCTTTCAACAGCCACGTAAGTGGCTCATCCCATGCTCACCGATTCACCGATTACAACACCTCCACTTTTCGAAATTTTTTGGGAACAACATCGCCAAAAAATTACTTTAACAATTGCCCTCTTACTTGCCGCTGTTTTACTTCTTTCGGGTATTTTTTTACTCCGTCGATCACAACGGATTGCTTCGAACGCACTCTTTGCAAAAGCCACTGATGTCACAGGGTGGCAGAAAGTCATTGCTCGCTACCCAAGCTCTGGAGCGGCTCTAAACGCCTCCCTCCTTCTTGCTGCAGCCGCCCGCGATGATCATCATTATGATCAATCAAATACCATTTACTCACACTTGTTAGAAAAATTTCCGCACCTTCCATTAACGATTTCGGCGTTACTGGGACGCGCGATGAATGACGAAGAGAGCAATCCACAGATGGCGATTGATGAATTTGAACAAGCTGCTTCGGCTTTTCCAAAATCGTATGGAGCTCCCTTCGCCCTCTGGAACGAGGCTCGTATTTTTACACGCTTAGGGAAAAAAGAAGAGGCCAAACGCGTTCTTACGCTAATCTCAAGCCAATATCCGGACTCGTTGGTGACAACGGTAATGATGAGGAGAAGATAAGACAGTTGAGAGGTTGAGTCGCTGCTATTGCAGCTGTTGAGGCGTTGAGAGGTTTCAAGAAATTTAAAACTAATATTTTCCCTGAAGGGCTAAACATGTTTATTTAACTCTGTTTGATAAAATTTAATTTTTTGATCACTTTTTTAATTTGCTGCAACAGCGCTGCTTTCAAACTCCTCAACCCTTCAACAGCGACGTCAGTCGCAACTCAACCCCTCAACTTCTCCAATAGCTTTGTATTCAATTTCTACGAAATAGTTAGATCAATTACGCCTGAGCAATTACAATAATAGTTATCTATGTCTAAAAAGAGCTCTCTTCCCGAACCCCCGCTTGAATCTCTCCTTGAGCCTAATATGCCCGATAACGTTCCAGAACTGCAAGATACCGCCGGTGGTGATATCTATGGAGCGGCACAGATTGATAAACTCGAAGGCCTCGATGCAGTGCGCAAACGCCCAGGAATGTATATTGGCGACCCTGATGAGAGGGGCTTGCATCATTGCGTTTTTGAAGTGCTCGACAATTCTATCGATGAACATCTCGCTGGTTTTTGTTCACGTGTAGAAGTAACGATTCATACCGATGGCTCGGTTTCTATTCGTGATAATGGGCGCGGTATTCCCGTCGACATTCATCCTAAATTTAAAATTCCTGCCTTAGAGCTCGTACTAACGAATCTTCACGCTGGTGGAAAATTTGGCCAAGGTGCCTACAAATATAGTGGAGGTCTGCATGGTGTCGGCGCGAAGTGCGTCAATGCCCTTTCTACCTGGTTCAAAGTCGAAGTCATGCGCGAAGGAAAAGTTCACTTTATGTCTTTTGCACAAGGAAAGACGACGCAGCAGCTAACGGTTTTAAGTGAACTCAAAAATAAAAAACAGACCGGTACGTTTGTTACGTTTCTTCCCGATCCAGAAATTTTCACCATCACCACGACCTTCAAATTTGAACGCCTCTCTTCGCGCTTGCGTGAGCTAGCCTTTCTCAATCCAGGCATCGAAATTGTTCTCGCTGACGAACGTGATGATGATGATCACAAGTCACGAAAAGAAACATTTCTTTATAAATATGGCATCGTCGAATTTGTACGCCAACTCGGCGAAACACGACAGGTCATCCATCCGAAACCAATCGTTATTTCACGCAAGCGCGATGAAATCTTTGTCGATGTGGTTTTGCAATACAACGATTCTTATAGCGATCAAATTCTTTGCTTTGCTAATTCGATTCCGAACCCCGATGGTGGCACGCATTTAACGGGCTTCCGTACCGCTCTCACGAGGGCTGTGAATCAATATGCGAAAGCCAATAATCTTCTTAAAGAAAAAGACCCGGCGCTCTCCGGTGATGACGTGCGTGAAGGCCTTATTGCGGTGCTCAGCGTTAAGTTACCGAATCCTCGCTTTGAATCTCAGACAAAAGTAAAACTCGTCAACACCGAAGTCGACGGAGTGGTCAACTCTGCTGTCTACGAAGGATTAATGGATTATTTTGATCAGAATCCCCCAGTAGCAAAAAAAGTTATTGAGAAAGGATTAACAGCTGCACGCGCACGCGAAGCGGCACGCAGGGCACGCGAGACGGTTCGTAAAAGTGCACTTACTGGGGGAGGCCTTCCAGGCAAGCTAGCTGATTGTTCCGAGCGCGATCCATCATTGACGGAGCTTTATATTGTTGAGGGCGACAGTGCAGGTGGTAGTGCCAAACAAGGTCGCGATCGACGTTTCCAAGCAATCCTTCCGATTCGTGGAAAATTAATCAACGTACAAAAAGCACGCCTTGATAAAGTGCTTCAAAATACAGAAATTCAAACCATGATCACCGCGATTGGCACAGGCATTGGCGATGGAGATCAAGAAGGGGCCTTCAATATTGCAAAACTCCGCTATGGCCGCATCATCATCATGACCGATGCTGACGTCGATGGTTCCCACATTCGTACGCTGCTCCTCACTTTTTTCTACAATCAAATGCCTAGCCTTGTTCGCAACGGACACATCTTTATTGCGCAACCACCGCTCTATCAAATCAAGCGAAAGAAACGCGAAGAGTATGTGGATGATGATGCGCAGCTGAATAATATTTTAATTTCCCTCGGTGCAGAGGAATTAAAATTAATCAACCTTATCAACAAAAAAGAGTTTACGGCAGTGCAGTTTAAAGAAATTTTAGACCTCCTCGACCGCTTAGAAAAATATAGTAATGCAATTCACCGCCTTGGTGGAAAGTTCCAAGATTATCTCAACTCCTCCTCATCCAAGGGCATTCTACCATCTCATCTTATTGTTGTACGCACGGGCAACACAGAGCATGTCGAATATTTTCATAGTGAAACAGAGCTGCGTTATTTCTCGGAAGCAAATCCCGACCTCAATCTTTTTGAAACTACTGCCTCGGAGATCGAGGAAGAATCAGCCTCTACAATACCATCGCGTTCAGTATCTGATAAATTAGCGTCTGGTCGTAAACGTCGTGCTCGTTTACTAGAGATTCATGAATCCAAAGGTGTCCAAAAACTCATCGGCGAGCTTGCCAGCAAAGGAATAAATATTGAGCACTACAGCGACAGCGCTCAACCACTTTTTCATTTGATAGATGCTGATACGACCCATGAAATTCTTTCGATCCCACGCATTTTAGAAATCGTAAAAGAAGTAGGCCGTCGTGGTGTTCAGATCAAACGATTCAAAGGTCTTGGCGAAATGAATGCCAAGGAGCTTTATGAAACGACAATGAACCCGACACGTCGACGTTTCCTGAAGGTAGAGCTCAACGATGATAATTCATTTGAGGCTGGCCGCATGTTCAATCTCCTCATGGGCGAAGTCGTCGAACCTCGCCGCATTTTCATTGAGGATAACGCGCTCAATGTGCGCAATCTTGACGTGTGATGTCAAAATAGGGTCAGGCTTAAAAAAACGAAAAAAATGGAAAAAGGAAATTTTTTTAAAGTAAGAGCTTTTGTGATTTTTTCTGTAACCTGACCCGAAAGTAGCACTAAGTTAAGGAGCTTTTGGAATTGCTTTTCAAACCAGCAAAAGCCTTTTGAACCTAAAAACGTGAATAAAAATGAGAAAGTTGGCGTAAGGAGATTTGAAGATGGCTGTTGTGAAGCCGCGGCTAACCTGCACGGTTAGTGAGGCTTTAGAACAAACAGCTTCAGGCCGACTATATTGCGTCAAATTTTTTATTTTTATTCACGTTTTTAGGATAATCACCGGAGAGAGTCCTCTAGAGATGGGGGATCACAAGAGATAGCCCCTATTTTGACCCTGTCGGGCTCGGCATAGCAGCTGGTTTTTTCTTCGTGCCATTTTTTCCTGTGGTAGTCACGTGATAGACAGGTGTGTTAGTCGGTGCGCTAACAGGCTGATTCGGTGACATGAGAGGAAGAGCAACTCCAGTTTTTTCTGTCTCGAGGGCTTCTTGAACGACAGGTGCTGGTTTAAAATACTCACTATAGTCGCCGAGATTTTTTGCATTCACCTCTACAATGCGAGGCGTAATTAAAAAGACTCGCTCAACCATTGATTTAGAGACATCTTTTACACCAAAAAGGTAGCCCAAGACTGGTATTTTATAGAGCCAAGGATATCCGCTAGCATCCTTCTGATTTACTTTTTGGTAGAGTCCACCAATGAGCAAGCTCTGATCCTCTTTAATCACCGATTGTGTTGTGAGCATTGATTGTTTGGTATTAGGAATTCCAGTAGTAGTATTTCCATTGACAACCTCTCCATCGGTAATTTGAACTTGGAGATAAATTCTGGTTTCTCCGTGATATATCGTAACGTGTGGCACCACCTGCAAACTGAGGCCGGTACTTACATTGTAAAGATTGCTGACATATTGTCCAACTGCGTTGACATAGAATGTGTTCTGATCATTAATCATCGCACCAAAATTATCGAGTGTTAAAAGAGTTGGGCGCGAAAGGATCTTGGCTTTATTTTCTGTACTCAAGGCATTGATTTGGGCAGTGACAGCAGCTGTTCCAAAAACGCCACTCATGCCAACATTACTTTTAGTCGTGCTCGTCGTTCCACCTCCTCCCAAGGTAATGGTATTTGTCCCACTCGTAAAAGTTCCTGAATTAACAGCCAGAGAATTTAATCCCAACGTTCGTGAAGCACCGAGCTGCAAGTCAACAATTGCTGCAGAAATTTCAATCACACGCACGGGAACATCGAGCTTGCGAATCGCAGCCTCATAAAGATCCATATTGGCACGAATATCACGAATAATAACAGCATTGCGTCTTACATCCGCTGTGATCATTGCATACGTCCATTCAGAGCCAGGACCACCTTGGGAATTTTTAGGAATTAATGGACTGTCAGATGGAGGAGGCATTCCATTAGCATCCATTTGTGCGCTTTGAGAATTGGCCATTGCTGGTGCATTGCCTGCAAAGCCCGGTGGAACTTGTTGAGAAGTAGGAGGCAAAACACCGGTGCTCTGATTGGGAACCGACATTTGGATCGGCACCCCAGGGACACCTCCCGATGTTGAGTTAGGAGCTCCATTTTTATTGAGTGCACCATTGACGGAACCACCGTAAGGACCGCTTGGCCCACCAGCACCACCAGCACCAGGTACACCCCCACCATATCCCCAGATGAGTTGTCGCAATGTTGTTGCTACACCACGGATGATAGGCCCTCCACCTCCAATATCGACGTCATAAGCCCACGCATTGTTAAGTGGAAAAACTTCAATAACCGTCTCTCCATTATTATGAAATTGGGTTTCAGAATCCATCGAGCTGATGAGCTGTTGTGCCAGTTCAATGTAACGAGGAATGCCGGAGATAGTGACCATTCCAGAATCCTTGATTTTATCGACATGCCCATCCGAAGAAATAAAGCCACTCGTACGCAACATGGCAAGAACGGCATCAGCTTTGACATAGCGCAAAGGCCGCACCACGAGGTTGACTTCTTGATTGCTCGCGATATAAAGAATTCCATTCACGTAGAACCAGCTAAGACCATAAGCTTTAGACATTTGAGCAAGAAAAGATGCAGGAGCTTTATCCACAAAGCTTCCACTAATTTCTCCATGGACTAGCGGACTGACGTGCGTCTTAATTCCTTGTTGGTCACCAAAGTCGGCCATTAAATCAGATATTGGTCGATTTTGGGCAACAATTGTAAAGGTCGGTGTTCGCCACGGAATACCGCTCGCCTCCATTTCAGAACGCGTTTCATTAATGGCATCATAAGCTGAAGCGCTTGTAGGCTTCAGCAGCTCATCATGATTGGGTTCTTCAGCTATAAGAGCAGGAATCAACAAAAGTAAAAAAAGGATTTGCCAGATTTTTATACTCATTAGATGCAGGCAAAATAGCTATAGACTGAAAAAGACCTATAGGCTGAGCTCGAGGCTATAGGAAAAAGCATTTGTATTAAAAAAAAGGAGCCTGCTTCGTTGCCGAATAAAATGGTTTTTCATTTTTGTTTTCAAAGAAAATCTTCTGGATGCTATAGGCTATCGGGCCAATTATAACACCATGCAACATGACATAGCAACTCCATCGTTAGAACTTGTTCAAGAACGCATCGCAGCAGCAGCAGAACGCTCAGGACGTGAATCTTCTTCCATCGAACTTGTTGTTGTTTCTAAAAAACAGTCCGTTGAAGAAATCCGTAAAGTTATCTCTTGTGGTATTAACCTTTTTGGAGAAAGTCGCGTCCAAGAAGCGACCATCAAAATCCCGCTCCTTCCATCGAGACTTCGCTGGCACTACATTGGACACTTGCAAACAAACAAGTTGCGTAAAGCACTTCCTCTTTTTGAACTTTTTCACAGCATCGATAGTCTTGAGCTTGCAGAGACAATGGACCGGGTTGCGGCAACGTTAGGCCTTTTTCCAAAAGTACTACTCGAAGTCAATGTTTCAGGGGAATCTAGTAAATATGGATTTTCGCCAGTATCCCTACAATCCTCATTGGATCAACTTCTAATCCTGCCACGATTACAAGTAGAAGGATTTATGACCATGGCTCCACTCAGTTCGGACCCTGAAACAACGCGTCCTTTTTTCGCAAGCCTGCGGAAACTGCGAGATAAATTAGCAAGCGAAGCCGGAATTCCTTTATCCACGCTTTCCATGGGAATGAGTAATGATTTTGAAGTTGCCATTGAAGAAGGAGCGACGCTGGTACGTGTTGGCTCTGCGATTTTCGATCGATAAAATAATTGCATTTTTTTGAAGTTTTTGCGCGCCAAAAACTCTTTTGCCAGGTAAATTACATGATGCATGTCCGACTTCATTACCGATCATAACGAATTACTAGACTTAGAAGAGGAAACTTCAGCAGAAGAACTTCAAGACCAAGTACAACGAGCGCAATCAGAACTTGTCGAACTCAAGCGACGACAAGATCAAATTGAAAAAGAAAAATCGCGCCTTGAAGAATTGAGCCGTCGCCAAGATGAGCTTGAGCGCGGACGAATGGAGATGGTTGATAAGCTCACTCGCTCCCTGCTTCTCGTTCAACGTGAAACCGAAGAATCACAGCGTCGCCTGGAGCAATTACATGGCATCCATAACTCCTTTACAGAACATCTTCGCGAGCTAGAACAAATCGATTGTAAAAGCTGGGGAGGCCGAGAACTCGCGCGCGAACTAACAAAAGCAATTGGCATGGTGGATGAATCGCGGGCAGCCTACAGTCGATCTCAATCCAAAATTGCTCCCATAGACGACGTCGATCCTAACGATGAACAGCTCTACAGTGAGGATTTTTCTGATAAAGAGCATAGCTTTCTTTATTGGCTACGATGTGGTGTTGCCTTCACTCTGCCACTGTTTCTCCTATGCCTCATTGCATTGGCGATTTGGATCTGGCGGATGTTTTAGTTTCAAAGAAAATGATCCGCCGCTCTTCCCGAACTAACAATCAACGGCCTCGTAAACTCGATGCCGATCGTGAGCTGTTACAGCAAGAAGCAGAAAAAATCCGCCTTCTTGAGGAAAAAATTCGACGTCAAGAGGAATTGGCACGCCAAAAGCTGGAAAACCTTCCTAAAAAAATTGCTGAACGTCAGCGCAAGCAGCAAGAACTGATGCGCCTGCATCTTGTCTCAGCGCCAACACGCGCAGATGGCATTAGCAAACTTCGCGACAAGCGCCACCCTCTACGTCACCAAACATCGGTTACTGGAGGCAAGCGCATTGCTGAGCGTCGCGCCACACGGATGCAATTCATTCTCCTTTGCCTTGTGTTAGGAATTATTCTATTACTCCTCTGGAGATCGTTGCCATCTTAATAGCATGAGCATGAACCACTCTTTACCCTTTACCCTTTACTCTTTACTTCTCGGCGTTGCCTAACAACGCCATTTTTTTATGTCTCTTCCTCGCCAAGCTTATCGCACAATGCTTTTAGCACGCCTTGTAGAAGAGAAACTTGCATCACTAGCACGCTCGGGAAAAATTGCAGGTGGTGTTTTTCTGGGCCGAGGACAAGAAGCCTTGAGTGTTTCTCTCGGCATCCATTTACGAAAAGGGGACATCTATGCCCCGCTCATTCGTGATCAAGCGGGACGCCTTGCTTTTGGCGACACCCTGCTTGATACACTCAGAACCTATCTTGGTTCCTCCCTGGGCTCCATGCGCGGACGGGATGGAAATATTCATCGCGGCCGTCCACGCGAAGGTTATTTTGCGATGATCAGTCACCTTGGGGCAATGGTATCAACTGTAAGCGGAGCGCTCATGGCACGACGCTTTCGTGGAGAGACCGGAGTCGTTGGCGCTACCTGTATCGGCGATGGAGGCACTTCTACTGGCAGTTTTCATGAAGGCCTTAACATGGCCGCTGTCGAAAAACTTCCTCTCGTTGTTGTCATTGCCAACAATCAATATGCCTACTCCACCGGCTCTGATCGTCAGTTTGCATGCACTCACTTAATTGATCGCGCCCTTGGCTATGGCGTAACAGGTCATAAAGTACGAGGCAACGAACTTAGTGATTGCCTTGATGTTGTTGGAAAAGCCGTTGCCGCAGCACGCTCAGGCGGTGGCCCTCAGCTTGTTGTCGCTAAGCTTTTACGGCTAGCAGGCCACGCTGAACATGACGATGGAAGCTATGTCACTGCAGAACAAAAAAACGCTCCTTACGCTCGGGATTGCATGCTCATCGCCAAAGAAGAATTATTAAAAAACAATCATGCAACCGCAGAAGATTTTGCTGCTTGGCGCGACGAGGCAAAGCAAGAAATCGAACTTATTACCGCACGCGTCCTTCGCGAACCACCTCCTGATCCAAGTGAAGAAGAATGGGTTTCTTTTTCAACAAGGGCGTTATGCGCGCATGTTGAAAATATTTAGCCCAAGCAACAAGAAATTCACCACAAAGAACACAAAGTAAAATTTTTTATAAAAATTTTTAAAGCTTTGAGAATTACAAGTGCAGATAAATTTTAAAGTTCGAAAAATTGTAATCACAGGAAATCAAAAGAAGGGTTTTTGCTTTTAGCACTTAGAATTTTTTTATAAAAAAATTCTTTTTGTGTTCTTTGTGTAATCTTTGTGTTCTTTGTGGTTAATTCTTTTTTGAAACGTTGGCAGTTACCTCTTTTCAACAATGAACAATATTACCTATCTCGAAGCAATTCGTCTCGCGCAGCAAAAAGCGCTAGCTGATGATCCCAGAGTTTTTATCTATGGCCAAGATATTGGAAATTTTGGAGGCGCTTTCAAAGCAACAAAAAATCTTGCAAAGGAATTTCCAGGCCGCGTTATCGATGCACCGATTAGTGAAGATGCCATGGTCGGAATGGCTATTGGTGCCGCAATTGAGGGAATGCGTCCCATAGTAGAAATGCAGTATGCCGATTTTTCCACCTGCGGCCTCAATCAAATCGTCAATCACGCAGCCACGTTATTTTATCGCACTGAAGTTCCCTGCCCACTCGTGGTCCGCTTGCCCTGTGGTGGAATCGCTGGGGGCGGACCATTCCATAGCCAAAGCCTTGAGGCGCTCTACGCCCATTATCCTGGCCTTGTCGTCATGACACCAGCAACGGTAGAAGATGCTTACACAATGCTGCTTGAGGCCATAGCTATTGATGATCCAGTAATTTTTTGTGAACACAAATTTCTTTATTACCATCTCAAAGCCGATGTGCTCCCGACCGAGGCATTACCTGTAGGAAAGGCCCGTATCTCACGACCAGGCCGTGATGCAACCGTTGTAGCCTACAGCGCGATGCTGCATGAGGCTTTAGCATCAGCTGAAGAATTAGCTGGCGAAGGTTATGAAATTGAAGTTGTCGACTTGCGCTCCGTTAAGCCGCTTGATACCGATACTATCTTGGCTTCCGTAGCCCGCACGGGCCGGTTGCTGGTAGTGAGCGAGGCCTTCCCTTGGGGAGGAGTGGCAGCAGAAGTCATAGCCCGTGTTACCGCGGAAGGTTTTGGCTTGCTCGATGCACCACCACAACGTCTCAATGCTAAGGATACACCAGTCCCATATCATCCAGCACTCTGGGGAACACACCGACCGACGGCATCATCGATTACGGATGCGCTTCATAGGTTGTTGAAATTGTAAACCCTGCCCCTCTTGAAATTTTACAATCCTCTCTCCATTTGCTATTGCTACCAGCTTGCTAAGAAACAGAGCGCTCGCTAGTTTTGTTTTATTCCTTCAGCCTTTAGCTTCGTAATTGCTCATCTCCTTCTGGAGATAAGCAATGTTTATTGGTTCTTGGTTGATAGTGAAAAAATAACTTTTTTCTTAGCTGCTAAAAAAGAAGTGTTGCCCTAAGAGGCTGATAAAATTGGATTTTTAAAAAATAAATCTTTCGAACAAAAACAACCAACAACCGACAACTTCTTGCTCCTCTTCTTCGCCAGAAGGAGATGAGCAATTAGGTAAGGCTTAATCTTTTCTTCCTTCATCGAGATCCATGTAATCAAACATGGTCTGAATGTCCGTACGATCCTCAAAGCCACCTTCCCTCAAACGACGCTGCAACGTCTCCGTGAAGCCATCACGCCAGCCCCCCTTTGTCATAAAAGCATTCCAAACTTTGATTTGCTCTTCAGTTGGCTCATGGCCATGCGTTAGAGACCACTTCCAAGCCTCTTCATCAGTTGCTCCAGCAACGACTATCCCAACTAAGGCATCATAGTCGACTCCCAAAAAAAGAACGCACCAATGATCACAAAATTTACCAAGGTTGGGAATGTAATCATCCGCCAACTTACCTGCCTGGTGCAGCCTAATTTTATCAAGCATTCGGCCAAAATAGACTAGTCCATGGGTTTTATCGTACGGGCTACGTGGAACGTTGTTTTTCATAAGAACTATTTCTGCTGCGGTGAAAAAGAACTCACTAAAAAAAATACAGTTGCAAGACAGATGCAAGAATCAGCAACGTTAAAAGCTGGCCAATGATAGGAAAAAACTTGCACATCGAGAAAATCAATTACGTGACCATAGCGACAGCGATCAGCAACGTTCCCTAAAATACCACTAATCAGCAACATCCACCCCATCTGCAGTGGCAACGTCACAAAATGACGTTGCTGCCAAACCAAGATGCCAAGAGTTACGAGTGATATTCCAATAAAAAATCGATTGCTATCATGAAACATACCGAAGGCAGCTCCGGTATTGTAAAGATGCGTAAGATAAAAAAATCCAGGCACAATTTTTATCGTTCCATAAAGCGGGATCGTGTGCAGGACGAAGAGCTTTGTGAGCTGATCGAGCGCAACAAGCAACAAAATGATTGGGAAAAAGATAGTAAGCGAGCGTGATTTCATGGATTAGGAGATAGCGGCCAAACAGCGTCCACAAAGCGTTGGATGTTCTTCATTCTTTCCAACATCTTCACGATGACGCCAGCAACGTTCACATTTTTCATGATCATTTTTTGTGATAAGAATATTTTCAGCGCCCGGAATAATTTCCAGATGACTCAAAATAAAAATCTCTTCAAGCTCAGCGAGGGCCACTGGTGATGCAGCAGCCTCAAGAAGCCCTTCATCACTTGTTATGACGCTTACTCGTGCTTCTAGTGGATTGGCAATCACGCCCTCTCTCTGAGCTTTTTCTAAGGCTTGAGAAACTTGACTGCGTAATGCAAAAATTTTTTCGTAATGCACCATCAATTTTTCATCAACAGCGACGGGCTCTGGGAAAAGTTCGAGGTGAATTGAGGACCCTGGTTTATAGTGACTCCAGGCCTCTTCCGTAGTGAAAACTAAAATTGGCGCGAGTAACCGAACGAGTGTTTCAAAAATGCGAGCCATTGTTGCCTGCGTGAAGCGACGACGTTCAGAGTTTTCTCCATCGCAATAAAGACGATCTTTGGTGATATCAACGTAGAGACTACTGAGATCAACAGTGCAGAAATGATTAATCGTGTGATAAACGCGTTGGAATGCAAGTTCCTCATAGGCCTTGCGTGAAATAGTGATCACTTCTTGCAAACGCCCAAGAATCCATAAGTCTACACCATGCTGCTTTGTAGCCGTTGACGTTGAAGATTGCAGTAAAAAGAGATCGTCATCACTGACTTTGGAAAGCGATTCGTTGTCTGAAGGTTTCTTATAATCCTGGATATTGCCTAATAAAATTCGCAACGTATTGCGAATACGGCGGTAGGAATCTGTCAGTCTTGCAAAAATTTCTTCCGAGAAAGGCACTTCATCCGTGAATTGCACGCTACTGGCCCAAAGACGAATAATATCTGAACCATAAGTCTTGATAAAATGGTCCGCCTCAGTCGGTTTTTTATAACCACCCTCACCTTGATTTGATTTAGAAATTTTCTGACGCGTGTCGACATCGACAACAAAACCATGCGTTAACACAGCCTTGTATGGGGCAACATCATTGAGAGCAACGGAAGTGAGTAAGGATGATTGGAACCAACCCCGATGTTGATCTGTAGCTTCAAGATAAAGATCGGCTGGAAAATGCAATTCAGGTCGCGTGCGCAAGACAGCCTCATGACTAACACCACTCTCGATCCAAACTTCTAATGTATCGTTCCGTTTTGTGGAACCTTTAGGTGCACCAACCAATTCACACCAAGTTGCATCATCCAGGCTAAACCAGGCATTCGCCCCTTTTTCTGCAATGACATCGGCAACTTTATTGATTATTTTTGGATCCAAAATCGGTTGACCTTGGTGATCATAAAAAGCTGGCAGAGGCACGCCCCAAGAGCGTTGGCGTGAAATACACCAATCAGGACGGCTTTCCACAGTACCTCGAATGCGATTAATTCCGGCAGCAGGCAGCCAGATTGTTTCATCAATCGCACGCAACGCTCCTGCGCGAAGTTTGGTAATGCTGATAAAAAATTGTTCGACTGCGCGAAAAAGAATCGGTGTTTTTGAACGCCAACAATGCGGATAGGTATGATGATGATCATGCGAGGCAAGCAGCAAACCTTTCTCGGCAAGAAGTGCTATGATTTTGGGATTCGCATCAAAAACATTCAGGCCTACAATCTCTGGCACTCCACACTCCTCGGTCAGTCGACCAAGATCATCAACGGGGGATAAAATTTCTAATCCTTTTTTGAGACCAAGTGTGTAGTCATCTTCACCATGACCTGGCGCAATGTGCACAAGTCCTGTTCCTGCCTCGAGTGTAACAAAGTCAGCTGCATAGAACGTTGAGGTACGTGGCAAAAAGGGATGTTGCGCAAGCATTCCTTCAAGATCACGCCCAAGGAATTTTTCTCCGAGTGAGATTTTTTCTAAAGCACATGCCTCACAGAGCTTTTCTACAAGTGCTTCAGCGACTAAGAACCTATTTTCATAGTCTACTGAAGCTGCGCCGGTGCTCGAAGCATCACGGACGTTAAGTCCACTCAGCTTCTGTGCGCCGTCGGCTCCTTGCCCTTCATCAGCCTCAGCGACTTTGAAAACAGGTTCTAAAGATTTTTTTTCTTCGGAAGATTTTTTTGCATGAAGGATGACATAGGTCGCCTCCGGTTGAACCGCGATGGCGAGATTAGCAGGCAACGTCCAAGGCGTTGTTGTCCAAATGACAGCGCTAACATTTCTCAACGAAGCATGCGAAGAATTTTCCTGGAATGGAAAAGCCACATAGGCCGCTGGTGAAATCTTATCGTGATACTCAACCTCAGCCTCCGCTAAGGCTGTTTGTGCTCCGATACTCCAAAAGACAGGCTTTTTGCTGCGGTAGACTAAATTTTTTTCGACGATCCTTCCAAACGAACGAATAATCATCGCTTCATAAGCAGGGTCAAGTGTGAGATAGGGATTTTCCCAATCCCCAAAAACACCAAGCCGGCGAAATTCATCACGCTGAATATCGATAAATTTTCGGGCATACGTTTCCGATTGTTCCCGCACTTGCAACGGGGTCAAACCACGAGATGATTTAACGACTCTATATTCTATTGGCAATCCATGGCAATCCCAGCCTGGAACAAAGGGAGCATTAAAGCCGGCCATCGTTTTTGATTTTACCACGAGATCTTTCAGTATCTTATTGAGCGCGGTGCCCATATGAACATGACCATTGGCAAAGGGTGGGCCATCATGTAAAACATAACGGGGCTGACCAGCTCGCGCACGTTGGATTTGTCCATAAAGATCTTCAGCCATCCAGCGTGTAAGCTGTTCAGGCTCACGCGTAGCTAGCCCAGCTTTCATTGGAAAATTTGTTTTCGGTAAACGAACGGTATCGCGGTAACGGGACATAAGATTAGAAGATTGAAGATCGGAGATTAGGGATTAGGAGATTGGAGATCGGAGGCTTAGTCGTAAAACTTTTTTTTAAAAATCAGCGTCTCTTAGATTGCAATTTTTCAGAGAATTTTTTTCCTGGTAATTAAAACAACGGATTATTTGGAATTTGGACGTTACAAAAAATATTTCTATCTCGCATCTCCTGCGTTTGCTGCTATGCAACAAACGTGTCATCAAGCCAATGGAGCAGCTGCGAGATCGTCTCTTCGGTTTCATCACCCATGTTAGAAATGCGAAATGTTTCGCCTTTGAGTTTGCCGTAGCCTCCATCGATAATGCAAAAATGTTTTTCCTTGAGACGCCCAATCCATGCAGCGACATCGGTTTTTTGGTTATTCTTTACACACGTTAACCCAAGAGAACGATATCGCTCTGGTGCAAAAAATTCAAAACCACGCGCTTTTACCCAATCATGCACCAATTTGTTGGTGCGGGCGTGACGCGCATAGCGTTGTGTGAGGCCTTCCGAAAAAATATCGTCCAACATCGATTCAAATGCGTAAATATGGGAAATCACCGGCGTACTTGGTGTCATATCACCCTCATGATTTTTTTGAAATTCGAGAAAATCAAAATAGTAGCCGCGACCTTTTACCTCGCCTGCACGCGCAAGAGCCTTTTCTGAAACGGAAAAGAGCGCCATACCGGGAGGCAGCGCAAGAGCCTTTTGGCAGCCGGTTAACATAACATCGATACCGAGCTCATCCATGAAAATGGGCATTGTTGAAAAAGAAGAGACCGTATCAACGACAAATAAAACATCGGGAAATTGCTTCATCACGGCAGCAATTTCAGAAAGTGGATTGAGCACGCCTGTCGATGTTT
>JBIRBD010000003.1:0-37413 GCA_044326465.1 Chthoniobacterales bacterium | reverse complement strand
GTCATGCAAAGATCTCACTTTTTCAACATACAAGGATTATAGAAGTACAATGTCAAAGCCAGCACGATTTCTTTTCTAGAATGTTGTTTGGCGTTTCCAGAGCACAACTGTCCGGTTAAAAGCCATTTAATATAAGCTGGTTACAACTTGACCTATCGTCATTTTTAAAGCCTCTTTTTGTAAGCAGTTGATCAATAGCAATCTTTCCAAATGGGTGAACGCTCAAAAGTTGCAAGGTTCTGTGTAAATTTCCAGGTAATTTGAGCTCTTTATGAAGGATGGTAATGATGACGTAAGTTGTAATAGAGATCCAGATTTGAGTTTTTACAGCGTTGAGACTATTGCCATAAAAATGCTTAATTCGTAGGTTCTGCTTTATCCATTTGAAAAAAAGCTCAACACTCCAACGCATCTTATAGAGCTTGGCAATAATTTCTGCAGGAAGTTCCAAGTTATTGGTAAGGAAGATAAAATAACGTTTGTTTTCGTCATCATAAAATCTGATTCTACGTAGCTGGATTGGATGGTCTTGGCGAGCTTTTGGAAGGGTGAATTTACCTACTTGATCGCTACGAATTCCCGTAGAACCATCTGTTGGAGTGGAGTAGTGACGAGTGAAGCGCAACTTATCCTTAGCGCGAGTTACAAAAAAGGCTTGAGCTTTAGCAATCATAAAAAGTCTTTCGAAGTCGATATAACCACGGTCCATAATGTAGAAAGAACCTGCTTCAAAAATGAGATCATCAAGCCATTTTACATCAGCTTTTTTGGCGGGAATGTCAATAACGCTGGGAATAGAGCCACGCAGATCAAGTTGTGTATGCATTTTTATGCCTGCTTTGGTGGAACGAAAATCTGCCCATGGAAAAAGTTTTAAACAGAGATCTATGGTTGTTGAATCTAAGGCATAAATGCTGTTATCTAACTCTAGACCAATATCTTCAGATTCATAAAGCTTACGAGCTTTTGCAATAAGCCATAGTCCCAAGTCCTGCCATATACGCCAATCTCTCTGCTCATTAGCTTCTGCAAGTGTTGATCGTGCGATAGGTTTTTCAAATCCAAGATGGTACAGGCATTCTGGTCTTGCATTGAAGCATGTCTCGATATCACGCAATCCTTCTCTCCTGGTCAGCTGTGCAAAGACCATGCAAATAAATTGCTGTCGAAATCCGAAGTGTTTTATTTTTTGATTCGGTTCATAGCGTCTTGCGAGACGTTTCAATTTTTCCCAATGAACAAAATTTACAATTTGAGAAAGAACATGACGGCCTGAATTCATAGGCCGCCAGCATGGTTTGTACCGTTTTAAACTTCAAATCCCTCACACCTTTTTTTCTTTAAAATAATTTTATTTTCAAGTACTAACAATGAATTTAAATGCTTTTAACCGGACAGTTGTGAGTTGAATACGATCCTTATTAAATAGTGAAAGATTTACAGGCGATTGCTTTTTAACCGTTCAATATAAGGTTATTACATTATAACTAAGTGTAGCTAGACCAGCCAACTCAAGTTTTGCCTCCTTTACTGACTGGTTGTAGGTGGTGCCATCGAGAAGACCTGCGAGAAGGTTTTACAAAAAGATACCAAGTGCATCGACTTGTTTATTTTGAATTTTATGAAATTTTTTCAACAGTCTTTGCTAGAGAGCGCGCTATCAAAAGATGGCGGCGTTTATGGAAAACAACACTCATTCAGCAAGTTAAACCAACGTTAGAAGATTTATATAATACATTATTTTAGAAAGTTTGTGCGATGAATCTATTGTTTTGGGAACAAAGCTAAGTTCTTTGGTGCACGGTTTCCCGCCTTCGCGGGAATGACGTCCAGGTAGAAATGGCGAGATGCTTTCTAAAGGCTTTTGCTGGTTTGAAAAACCTCCCAACTTTTTTTAGTTGTCTTTTTATTCCCGTTTTGCCACCATCCTTCCCCCATGAGTCAACATCCTAGTCTTAAAGGTTCCGGTGCCATTATTGCGAAACGAAGCGTGTTAAAACGTTTTGAGCGCGTCGAGCTATTGAAAAAACGCGACCAGTGGAAACCTGGTCAACGCGTAATAGGCCTGCCAAAAACAAAGCCAGACGCGTAACCTGTTTTGATTTGATTTAGCTGCGAAGAAACTGAATCAAGGTAAAACAACGGTTGAAGTTAGAAGTTTAAGTTGAAGTACAGAAAAAAACTTAGAGATTAAAACTTCAACTATCGTGAAACAATGCATTAATCACGAACTGATTCTGAAAACTTTAAATCCTAATCTAAAAAATCTCGAAGTGATTCCTACTGCTTCGCAGAAGTCGAAACTTCAACTAGAAACTTCAACTACTGTGTCGCGATCCGACACAACCTGGAGAATTAATCGCTTTTTGGCGAGAGCTGGCCTCGGTTCACGTCGCTCTTGCGAAGAACATATTCTCAAGGGTCGCGTTTCTATTAACGGTAGTTTTTGTCGCGACTTTGCAACGAAGGTTTGCCTTGATGATGATGTTCGTGTTAATGGACAAAAAATTCATTTTGCTCCGACGCGTACCCTCTTACTTCACAAGCCCGCTGGTTATGTTTCCACGCGCTCTGATCGCCATGCACAAAAAACTATTTTTGATCTCTTGCCCATTGATGCTTCCAATCTTTTTCATGTAGGCCGCTTAGACAAAGAGAGCGAGGGCCTCCTTTTGCTCACTAACGACGGCTCTTTTGCACAAGAGATTCTCCATCCTTCACGCGGCATTGATAAAGAATACGAAGTCACGGTCGATCAAGTTTTTACCCCTAAGCATGCGGCTGCTTTAAAAAAAGGAACTTGGATTGAAGGACGCGTTGCCCGTGTGGAATCGGTCTATCAACTTTCACCATATAAAATTAAACTCGTCTTGCATCAAGGTATCAAACGTCAAATCCGGGTGATGCTTGGTCAATTAGGCTTTGAGGTCAAAAAACTTCTGCGGACCCGTATTGGACCTCTGCAGTTACGTGGACTACCGGAAGCACGCTATCGTGACCTTCGCCCACAAGAACTTGAAGCATTGCTCAAAGCCGTAATGACTCCGAGAAAAAACTCGGTCAAAAAACCATTAGCCAGAGATAACTCCAAGAACTTAAAAATAGTCAGACGTTGTAAAAATCCTAAATAAATTCTAACCTTAGACCCAAGTAGAATGAAGATTTGGATTTTTCATAAAACTGATAAAAAAATGAAATTTCTTTATGCTCTCTCCCTTCTTTGTGCCTCTTCATTCTTCTTAAAGCCTGCGTTAGCAACTCCGCCGCAAGAACATTTTGATCCTGAGTATATCGTCGTCACGGGGGGGCCATCGCTTATTGAATGGGAAAAATTCAAAACAAAACCCCATGATCATTGGTGGGCAAATTTTGTTCATGCCTCTCGCATCAGACTTGCAGAACTGCGTGAAGAGCTGGGTTCGCAGGCATTAATCACATGGATGGTTTTTCGTCCGAGTTATCAACGACGTGCTGAGCGACAGGATAAAAAAAATCTTCTCTCTAATATTGAATCAGTTCGCGACAAATATAAACTCCACCTCGTCACCTTCGATTCACAAAAAGAATTCATTCATTATCTCAATGCAGGCCAACCACGCAATCGTATGAAAATTGCCAATTTTGAATATTTTGGTCATTCTAATCGCGCCTGTTTCATGTTTGATTATAGCAATCAAATCGATACTGGATCCAAGGCCTGCCTGCATGAAAAAGAATTAAATCAAATCGATCCAACCATTTTTGCCCCACATGCTTTTATTAAAAGTTGGGGATGTCACACGGGTGAAAGCATGAGCAAGCTCTGGCGAAAACTCACTGGCCAACCAATGATTGGCGCCATAGGGCCAACGGATTATGCAAATAGTGATGCCCCCGGCTGGCATCCCCAGCTTGTTCATGGAGGTTCTTGGACGAAATAGTTGAACAATGAAAAACAATACTCTCCCATCATCACCTTTCCGCAAAGCTTGCCTCTACCTGAGGCGTGCGCTCTTGCTTCGTTGTCCGACCTGCGGCAAGTCACCTGTTTTTATTCCATTAAAAAAAACACGCTCCTTGCATGATTGGTTCGCTCCACTTGATGGTTGCCCACGCTGTGGTTATGCCTATGAACGCGAACCTGGTTATTTTTTGATGTCGATCTGGGCCATTAATTATGGTGTCGGCAGCTTGCTGGGAATTGGACTTTATCTTTTTCTTGATGCTCATTACGAACTACCAATTTGGAATCTTATTGCACTCGTTATGTCACCTATTGTTTGTTTCAATATTTTCTTTGCGCGTCATGCCAAATCCCTCTTCTTGGCGTTTGATCATTTTTGCGATCCTCATGAAAAAGAAAAAGGAAATGATGATGAGGGCAACCTACCACGCGTTTCTCCAACGCCGCTTAATCCGGATGGAATTGGCAATCCATTGCCACCAACAACATCACTAGAAAAGATCACCTCTTCACAAGAAGTCGTTACTGTTGGAAAATGAATTCAACACATGCCCCTCTTCTTTACCTCGATTACAACGCCACAACACCGATTGATCCTGCAGCACGCAAAGCGATGCTTCCTTTTCTAGGGCCTGACTTTGGTAATCCCTCAAGTCTTCATGCGCTGGGGCGACGGGCTGCGCAAGCCATCACTCGGGCTCGCGAGCAAGTAGCAGGGTTGATTGGCGCTCAGCCTTCCGAAATTATTTTTAATAGCGGCGGAACCGAAGCCATTACGAGCGCTATTTTATCTGCTATTGCCGACGATCCAACGAAGCGTCACCTCGTTACCTCAGCGGTTGAACATGATGCTTCCATCGCAATTTTTCGCGACTTAGAAGAGCTTGGTTATACGATCACTTATCTTCCCGTTGATGCGCAGGGAAATATTTCGCTAGAAGAACTAGAAAATTCCATCACTTCTGCAACCGCGCTTGTTTCGTTGCTTTGGGCAAATAATGAAACCGGCGTTATTTTTCCAATAGAAAAAATTGCGGCTATCACCAAACAAAAAAACATCTCTCTTCACGTTGATGCAGTGCAAGCGGTTGGAAAAATTCCTATCAATCTGCGCGCGATAGAAATCCAATATCTCTCACTTTCAGGGCATAAAATTTGCGCTCCGAAGGGAGTTGGCGCACTCTATATTCATCGTCACCTTCGTTACACACGACTCCTGCGTGGTCACCAAGAAGAACGTCGTCGCGGAGGAACAGAGAACGTTGCTTCTATTGTTGGGCTAGGAGAGGCCTGCCAACGTGCCTCCGAACGGCTTGCAGGTGAAATACCTCGCCAGGCAGCACTCCGTGATTATTTTGAACAATCACTCCTCAACGACCTTGTTGACGTCCAGAGAAATGGAAAATTAGAATACCGTCTGGTTAACACAAGCAATCTTACTTTCCATGGCATCGAAGCAGAAAGCGCTCTAATGCTCTTGGATCAAGAAGGCCTCTGTTGCTCAATAGGATCAGCCTGCAGTAGCGGTTCAAAAAATCCATCGCATGTTCTTACGGCCATGGGCCTATCTCCTGCAGAGGCCCGCGCAAGCCTGCGATTTTCTTTAGGCTGCTTTACGACAGAAGCTGAAATTAATCGCGCTTTAGAAATTATTCCACGAGTAATTACGAAACTACGAATGTTTTAAAAAATAAAATGTTCCAGTAGCAGCAAACTGCCCCATCTCCCATCTCCTATCCTATGCCCGCAAAAATATACACCGACAAAGACGCGGACCTCAACAATCTAAAGAATAAAATATGTGCCGTCATTGGCTTTGGTTCACAAGGTCACGCTCATGCCCTCAACCTCAAGGATAGCGGCGTTAACGTCATCATCGGACTTTACCCAAAAAGCAAAAGCCGTGCAGTTGCTACAAAGCTAGGTTTTAAGGTATTTAACACAGCAGAAGCTGTAAAAAGAGCTGATATTATTTTTATCGCGGTTCCTGATTTAAAAATTCCAGCCGTCTTTGAAAAAGATATCGCGCCTCATTTGAGTGAAGGAAAAACCCTCCTCCTGAGTCACGGTTTTGCAATTCATTACAAAACAATCACTCCAACTAACGATGTCAACGTCATCATGGTGGCCTCGAAAGGACCTGGACATATTGTTCGCCGTCAATACATCGAAGGCAAAGGTGTTCCTGCACTCATTGCCATTCATCACGATCCTTCTAGAAATTCTAAAAAAATAGCGCTTGCTTGGGCCAAAGGAATTGGCGCTACACGTGGTGGCGTTTTTCAAACAACCTTCCAAGAAGAAACCGAAACTGATCTTTTCGGCGAACAGACTATTCTCTGCGGTGGTATCAGCGCTATGATTCAAGCTGGCTTTGAGACACTCGTTGAGGCTGGCTACCAACCTGAAATGGCTTACTTTGAGGTATTACATGAACTCAAGTTGACGGTTGATTTGATCAATGAATCAGGTATTGGCGGGATGCGCTTCTCTATTTCTGAGACGGCAAAATATGGTGACGTCATAGTTGGCCCAAAAATCATTGATGCCTCCGTGAAGAAAAAAATGAAGACTGCCTTGAAAAACATTCAATCAGGAAAATTTGCAAAAGAGTGGATTGCTGAAGATAAAGCAGGCAAAAAAAACTATCATGCTCTTCTCAAAGCTGGCGAGAAGCATCCGATCGAAGCTGTTGGCAAGCGCCTCCGCGGCACTATGCCATGGCTAAAGAAAAAAAATACTACGGGCCCTCAGGCGGCGTACTAACTTCTACGAAGCAGATGTTAAAAGGCTGCAGGCTGAGTAATTGCTCATCTCCTTCTGGAGATAAACAATGGTTATTGGTTCTCGGTTGATAGTGAAGAAATAACTTTTTTCTTAGCTGCTAAAAAAGAAGCGTTCCACAAAGAAGCTGATAAAATAGGATTTTTAAAAAATAAATTTTTTGAACAAAAACAACCAACAACTTCTTGCTCGTCTTCTTTACCAGAAGGAGATAAGCAATTACAACCTGTTAAATGATCCACATCCAATCACTCTGCAAAAGCTATGATCGCATCGAAGTGTTGCATGATCTTTCTTTCAACGTCAACAAAGGTGAGATCGTTGGAATTTTGGGAGCGAATGGTGCAGGAAAAACAACACTACTTCGCATTCTTGCTGGTTATCTCTCAGCGACATCCGGCAGTGTGACCATTGATGGTCTTGACCTTTTCAAGGATTCACTCGAAATTCGTCGACGCCTTGGATATCTGCCAGAACATATTCCCCTCTATCCTGAAATGCGTGTTGGTGAATATATCCGCTACCGAGCAGCACTCAAAGGGGTCCCAGCGCGACGCATTGAAGAAAAAGTGATCGATATTCTCGACCTCTGCAACCTTCGTTCTGTTGAAAAATTTTTGATCCGTACACTTTCCAAGGGCTATTGGCAGCGAGTAGGGCTCGCTGATGCCTTGGTCAACGAGCCTGATTTTCTGATTCTCGATGAACCAACGATCGGGCTTGATCCTAATCAGCTCCGCAAAATTCGCGACCTAATTAAAGGACTCTCAAAACGCCATACGGTTTTGCTTTCCACTCATCTGCTCGAAGAAGTTGAGATGCTCTGTCATCGCGTAATTATTCTTCATCATGGTCGTATGATCGCAATAGGAACACCCGATGAGCTAAAAAAACAAACGAATATGTCTTTATTTGAAGAGGCTTTCAAAGCCTTAACACACCGTGAAGAAGTTTGATTCTCTGTAACCGTTCAGCAGAACGGTTGCGAAGGGTAAAGAGTGCGAAAACAAAATTTTCTATTACTTGTTTTCTAAAAAGGGATCGTATGAGACTGGATTTTAAATAGTGAATCTAATTTCAGACTAAAAACACTCTTTACTCTTTACTCTTTACTGATCCGTTCATGTGAACGGACAATGCCGTCAACTTAAGACAAAATCCGTCGAATAAATTTTGTTCATTTTGCCGCAGGCTTACTTACCTGTCACCTGAACCCCTTGCCGTCACTTAATTCCTTAAGTTGAAGGCATTGTGTGAACGGATACGATTCTCTTTTTGACAGCCGTTCATGGGAACGGGGACCTATACTCTACCCCAAAAACTCTTTTCCAATGAGCGTTGCATTATGCCCACCAAATCCAAAGGAGTTACTCATCGCCATACGGACTTTGGCTTCACGAGCCACATTTGGAACATAATCAAGGTCACACTCTGGATCAGGATTATCTAAATTAATCGTCGGTGGAATAATTCCATGCTTGATGGAAAGTGCACAAACAGCCATCTCAATACCACCGGCAGCACCAAGAAGATGACCCGTCATTGATTTCGTAGAACTGACAGGAATTTTGTAAGCCTGTTCACCAAAGGCATGTTTAATGGCTTTGGTTTCGCAAAGATCCCCCACGGGTGTTGATGTGCCGTGAGCATTGATGTAATTAACATCTTCGACATTGGCTTTAGCATGACGCAAGGCCATCTTCATACAAAGACTGGCGCCTTCGCCTTCTGGCAATGGTGCGGTCATGTGATAGGCATCAGCACTTACTCCGTAGCCAACGAGCTCACAATAAATCTGCGCACCACGGCGTTTAGCATGTTCAAGTTCTTCTATGACCAGAACACCCGCTCCTTCACCCATGACAAATCCATCGCGATCACGATCAAAAGGACGTGAAGCTTTCTCAGGTTCATCATTGCGCGTGCTAAGAGCCTTCATTGATGCAAAGCCAGCTATTCCTAATGGCGAAAGCGTTCCTTCAGCACCACCAGCAACGAAGACATCAGCATCACCAAATTTAATAATGCGCCACGCCTCACCAATCGAATTATTAGAGGTTGCACAGGCTGTCACAATCGACATATTCGGCCCACGAAATCCAAATTCCATGGAGACCAGGCCACTCGCCATATTGCTAATCATCATGGCTATTGTGAACGGAGAAACGCGTGATGGCCCTTTTTCATAAAGGCGCTTGGTTTCTACTTCCATGCTCTGAAGCCCACCAATACCACTTCCGATCATGACGCCAACGCGATCACGGTCAATACCAGGAACATCCAGGTTTGCATCCGCAATCGCCATTTTTGCGCCAGCCATAGCGAGTTGGGCATAGCGATCAGCTCGGCGTGATTCTTTGGAGGATTTAAAAAAAGTTGTCGGATCAATGTCTTTAACCTCACCAGCTATTTTGCAATCAAACCCTTCCGGGTCAAAAGCCTCATAGCGCCGAATGCCGCTACGACCTTCGGTGAGGTTTGTCCAAAAAGTGTTAAGGTCACTCCCAAGGGGACTCACCACACCAAGGCCTGTGATAACAACTCTGCGATCGTACATGAAAATAAATTTTGTTGATGTGTAATCGAAGACCATAGCAGCTAGCAGCCAGCTTGCAAAACCTTTGGCAAAAAAAATCGTGACTTCCTTGCTGCAATCTGTTGAAACATGAACATGTTTTCATCATCATCTAGACCACCACGCTCCTGGTGCATTGCGCTTCATCTTTCGGGCCTCAGTGGTTTACTGCTCCCCATTGTACTGGCTCATATTTTAGTGCCACTAACCATCTGGCTTTTAAAGAGAGAAGAAGATCAAGCCATTGATATCACTGGTAAAGAAGTACTTAATTTTCAAATTTCTTACACACTCTACCTCGCCGTCACAGGGATTCTTTGTTTTATTTTTATCGGGTTTTTTATTTTCCCTTTTGTTTTTCTCGCCTGGCTCCTGTTGCCAATTCGCGCCGCAATGAAGAGCAGCAACGGTGAAGAGTATCGTTATCCACTAACGATTACTTTTCTTAAATAAGAACTCTTTCTATTTGCACAAAAAGAAAAAATCGCGCATCTTTTAAGTGCTAAGACTGCTTTTTAAATGCGCTTAGCAGTTAAAAAGCAGTCTTGGGGGCGCACTGGTCTCGATTCGAAGTTAATATTGCGTCTTGCATGTCGAGGATGATCAGTTGGCCTCGTAAAAAATCTGGTCGAATAAATTAAATGCAAAAAATGCACTTAATGTAGTTAGCCTCGGCGAAACTGCAGCTCTCGCAGCTTAATTAGTCTGCGACGTTCTCGCACTGATATCTACTAGGTGCGCGAGCGACACTAGTAGGATTGCTTCACGGCGGGGGAACCGCGCCAGGGAGTGAAATATTTCGTGGCTCCTCGGAGAAGAGTGGCGTTTCACATCGCAGTTCTTCTTTTAAATTAAAGTGTGAATAAACATGTAGACGGATGTAGTTTTAGTTTCGAACACAGGGGTTCAACTCCCCTCGCCTCCACCATTTTTGGAGATATCTCCCATCTCCCATCTTCTATCTTCTATCTCCTATAATGTATTCGCGTCATTTTAGAAAACTCCTCGAAATACAATGGTCGCGCGGCAACTTTGCTTGCGTTGGCCTCGATAGTGAGCTTGAAAAAATCCCCACGTGTGCGCACGTACGTAACGTGCAAGGAGAAATTGATATTGTAAAAACTATCGTCGGTTTTAATCACTCCATCATTGAGGCAACAAAAGATCTTGTTTGTGCCTACAAACCGAACTCCGCATTTTATGAAGCTCACGGAGGTATTGGCCTGACGGCATTACGAGAAACAATTTTAGATATTCATAAAATCGCGCCAAATATCCCAGTCATCCTTGATGCCAAGCGGGCTGATATTGGTAACACCAATATTGGCTACGAAAAGGCAGCTTTTGATTTTTTACAAGCCGACGCCATCACGTTACATCCTTACCTTGGAAGCGAAGCACTCGCACCCTTTCTTGCACGCGAAGAAAAAGGAATCATCATCCTTTGCCGCACATCAAACCCAGGCTCCAGTGAATTGCAAAATTTATTAATCGACGGAGAACCGCTCTATCGCTTAATCGCACGCCGTATAGCGACCAAGTGGAATAAAAATAAAAACTGCTCGCTTGTGGTTGGCGCAACCTATCCAAAAGAACTTGCTGACCTTCGCAACCTCGTCGATGACATGCCCTTTCTTATCCCGGGCGTCGGCGCTCAAGGCGGCTCCGTAGAAGCAACGGTCACTGCTGCAAAAAATTCCCGAGGGGATGGAATGATCATCAACTCGTCACGTGGTATTATTTTCGCCTCTCAAGAATCTGACTTTGCCGAAGCTGCACGACGTGCCACCGAAAAACTGCATCACGAAATCAATCGCTATCGATAATGGAAAAAATTATGAACGAACAAGAAATTCTCTCAAGGCTTCGTTCCGTCGGAGCAATTATCACTGAAAGTCATATTGTCTATACATCAGGGAACCATGGCTCGATGTACATTAATAAAGATGCTCTCTATCCGCACACCAAAGAAACATCAGCACTTTGTCGCGTGATCGCGGAACATTTTGCTAGTGATCCCATCGATGTTGTTTTAGCGCCTGCGCTTGGGGGTATCATTCTTTCTCAATGGACAGCACATCATCTTTCTGAGATTACCGGCCGTGAAATTTTAAGCGTCTATGCTGAAAAATTAGATAATGATTTTGTGATCAAGAGAGGCTACGACAAATTCGTCACTGGAAAGAATATTCTTATTTTAGAAGATATTTTAACGACCGGAGGCTCCGTAAAAAAAGTTGCTGCCATTACACGCGCTTTGAATGCGCATGTTATAGGCGTCGGAGCACTTTGCAACCGGGGAAATGTGTCTCTTGAAGATCTCGGTGATGTCCCAAAACTTTTTTCTCTTCTAACTATGAAGCTCGATGCCTGGGAGGAAGGCAATTGCCCTTTGTGCAGAGATCATATTCCCATCAATATCAATGTGGGTAAGGGTCGTGAGTTTCTTGTAAAAAAAGAAGCCGCCAGAAAATAAAATTTCGTTATTCACTTTTTTAGGTTTAATGCTAACGAGGCTTGAGTTACGGACATTTCGTTGCTTCTCATCGTTAACATGGGAACCGCACGAAGGTCTTAATTTTATCACAGGACCCAATGCACAAGGAAAAACCTCCCTCCTCGAGGCAGCCTGTATTTTACTGCGACTAAAATCTCCGCGCACCAATAGTTTGGGCGATGTTGCTCAATTTGGGAAAAATGCTTTTGCGTTAGAAGGAAATTATGCTGAGCGACATCTCGCTTTACGCGCAACGCCACATGATATACCACGACGGCGTCTTATCATCGATGGTGTTGAACAAAAAGAGACTTCCGACTATCTCTCAACAGGCCGCATCGTTTGGTTTGGGAGCAATGATCTTGAAATGATCCGCGGTGCAGCAGAACGTCGGCGACGTTTTCTTGATAGCGCTGGATTGCAATTAGGAAGTGATTATGGCCGTGCATTGCGATTTTATGAACGTGCCCTGCGCGCGCGCAACGTGCTCCTACGCGAAGGCCGCTCGCGTCGAGAAATTGAAGCCTACAATCAACCGCTCGTGGAAAGTGGCGATAAGCTCATTGCTGCACGGTCGCAACTTTGCAAAGATCTTGCTCCTCGAGCGGAAGCTGCTTGCAAGAGCATTTCAGGAGAAATAATGATCCTCTCTTATCAGCCAGGAGCCACATTGCCAATGGCTGAGGCCTTAGCAGCCTCACGACAAGAAGAGTCGCGATTAAGGATGACTCAAGTGGGGCCACAGCGCGACGATCTTCTGATTATGCTCAACGAGATTTCTGCATCTGCCTTTGCTTCGGAAGGACAATGTCGCACAATGGCACTTGCACTCAAACTCGCGCTAGCTAGCCTGCTTGACGCTGCCGGACCGAGACCACCATTATTGTTGCTTGACGATGTTTTTGGCGAACTCGACCACCAGCGACGGCAAGCCCTATTGGCAGGCTTACCGGCTAATGCACAAGCATTATTAACGACAACGGAGCTCGAGAATATCAGACTTCCCGAGCAATCGACGGTTTTTAAACTTGCAGAGGGAAGATTTCTTTAAATTGCAGAATAGATATTCTGAATAAATGGCCTGACTTCGTAATAGAAATAGTAACTGACTCTTTTCCAGTAACTTCCAGAATAGATATTGTTAATAACCGTTCCCCAGTCATTCTTCACGTAATCATCAACACCAAGTTGGTCCCAGATCGCCGTACTAAAGCCATTAGCCGCTGCAAATTGAATCCACGTCGTAAGACTGCCATTGCTTGGAGAAGTCGTTGGATCATTGGGATCAACGCCAGAGCTAATGCGAATCGGGGTGAATCCGTGTTGCTGCTTAAGCCATGTGTTCCAAGAAGTCATGAACCCTTCATTCTGAGCCAAGGGGCAGCCATCATAATAGGTCATCACAGCAACACGATCAATTGCGCACCAGTTATTGGCGGTAACAGCATATTGCAAAAAGATAGTATTGGTTGCATGCCAAGGACCACTAGCATCACAGCCACCATAGACGCAGTAGCTTGTTGCTAAATCAGGGGCGATATCTTTGAATTTTCCTGCCATTTGACCAGCCAAAGCAGCGACGTTGGTATCTTCTAACTCTTCGTCAAAATCAGCACCATCTGCCCCGGTGGTACGGCAAAGGTTGACCATAGCCTGAGCAAAACCTGTCACATTATCAGCTGTAAGAACATTCCATGAATTACCAAAGGTCGTTCCAGGTTGACCTCCGATCGATAATTTTACAGTTATACCTGCTGCCTTACATCCTTGTACAAAATCAGTCAGAGCGGCAACGTTAGGAAATGCTCCAGTTCCTGGAGGAAGACCAGGCGTATCAAGGCTATAACCATTAATGGAAGGAACACCATTAACCAGCGCAAGCTGCCCAACAAAAACATTAATGTTATTAACACCTCGCGGAAGATTTTGAATATAGTAATCGTCATCTAAATTTACCGTCCAATCTTCGACCCAGACACTATTTTCATAACTTGTGTTATCGCTCTGAGGAAGAATAGACTGATCCACTTTTTTACCAGCAGAAGGTTCTGTAGTAGCATTACCTTCTTTTGAAACAGACTGAGCAAGAAGAGGCGTTATGCAAAAAAGCAATAACGTGGTGATGGATGCGATTTTTTTTGTGATTTTTTTCATAGGTTTTTAGATTTAGAGGAATATCGCATACTCCTTGAAAAAGTGAATTCTTTTTTAGGAAATGAAGAATTGAAAATGGGAAGTTCATGCTTTAGATTTATCCTTCACCCTCACCATTCCAATCGCTTGATTTCATCCTATCTTCCTTCTCACGAGTGCGGCGTCTTTGCCGTCTATGGCCATGCTGATGCGGCATTGCTAACTTACTACGGACTCTTTGCACTTCAGCATCGTGGTCAAGAAAGCGCAGGCATTGTATCGCATACTGAGGGCAAGGCCGCCTTTAATGTGGTCAAAGGAATGGGATTGGTCTCTCAAGTTTTTAAAACAGATAAACTCGAGCAACTTCATGGCTCCCGCGCAATCGGTCATGTCCGCTATTCCACAACGGGCTCAAGTAATCTTCTTAACGCTCAACCACTGAGCGCTGATACAAACCGCGGCCACCTTGCCATCGCTCACAATGGCAATCTCGTTAATGCCTCACGTCTGCGTAACGAGCTGGAAATGAAAGGCTCGATTTTTCAAACCACCACCGATAGCGAAATCATTCTCCACCTCCTTGCTCAACCTGATGGCTCGATGGGTGGCACAGGTCCCATTGCTGCGCTACGTCACCTAGAAGGAGCTTTCTCTGTCGTCATCATGGGAGAGAATGAAATTCTTGGATTACGTGACCCTCATGGTTTTCGCCCATTATCACTGGGAAAGCTAGGTGAGGCCTGGGTTCTTGCATCAGAGACTTGTGCGTTTGATTTAATCGGAGCAGAGTTCATCCGCGATGTAGAACCTGGCGAGGTTGTTATTATCAACGATTCAGGAATACGTTCAGAATTTCCTTTTGCCTGTAGCAAAGAATCATTTTGTATTTTTGAGTATGTCTATTTTGCTCGTCCTGACAGCGATCTGCGCAACGTGAATGTTAGTCAGGCACGTGTGCGTATGGGACAAGAATTAGCAAGACTCCATCCCGTTGAGGCTGATATTGTCATTCCTATTCCGGACTCAGGAATCTACGCTGCCCTTGGTTTTGCCGAAGAACTTAATATTCCCTACGATCCTGTTTTTGTTCGCAATCATTACATCGGTCGGACATTTATTCAGCCAACACAGTTGATTCGCGATTTTAATGTCCGCGTCAAACTCAACCTCATTAAAGATTCTGTTAAAGGCAAGCGCGTCGTGGTGGTGGATGATTCCATTGTGCGTGGCACGACCGCTAAGATGCGTGTCATCAGCCTGCGCGAAGCAGGGGCTAAAGAAGTGCATCTTCGGATCAGCTGCCCCCCCCACCGTCATGCTTGCTATTATGGCATTGATTTTCCAGATCCCAAAAAACTCATCGCAAATCAATACACTCAAGCTGAAATTTGCAATTATCTCGGCGCCGATAGCATTGGCTATCTTGATGTCGATGGCATGGTTCGTTCAACAGGACTTGCTAAAGAAAGTTTTTGTCTAGCATGTTTTACCGGCGACTACCCACTCCCTTTTGATGCGGCTTTTGACAAGCTCATCATGGAACGTCGCCGCGAGACAGCTCATTTTTTACCCGACGAAAACATTCAACCAAGGCTTTTTGGAACGTTGCCAAGCAACGCCAAAAAAGTAACGAGTAACGAGTAACGAGTAACGAGTAACGAGTAACGAGTGGCGGGTATTTTATTATCGTCCACCGTTTCTACTTATTATGTTGCTCACCTCCTGAATTACAATTGCTCTTAAAAAACATAAAAAACCCGTACTTTTTGTAAGATAAGCTCTAAAATTTATATCTCATGACTCGCCACTCTTTACCCGACGCCCGTCACGCCGTTGTTCAACAGCGCCAGCTTTCCGCCGTACAGCAGCTCGCAAAAAAATCGAGCGCCTATACCAAAGCTGGCGTCGATGTTGCTTTAGGAAACAGCTTGAAATCAGGCATTGGAAAGATTGTTAAACCAACGCATGGCCCTGAAGTACTCGGTGGCATTGGTGGTTTTGGTGGACTTTTTCAACCTGATTTTAAAAAACGAGGCATAAAAAACCCGGTCCTTGTTTCGAGCACTGATGGGGTCGGAACTAAGCTCAACATTGCTTTTGAAGCCAATCTTCATAACACGATTGGTCAAGATTTAGTCAATCACTGCATCAATGATATTGCGGTCACAGGAGCCCGTCCTCTTTTTTTCCTCGACTACCTTGCAGCTGCAAAGCTAGATCCCACGGTCTTGCGCGGAATTATAGGTGGACTATCGAAGGCTTGCAAAGCCGGTGGGTGCGCCTTGGTCGGTGGAGAGACAGCACAGATGCCTGGTCTTTATAAAGAGGGTGAATATGACCTCGCTGGTACAATTGTAGGCGTCGCTGATCGTAAGCAGCTCCTGGATGGAAGCCGTGTTAAAATTGGGGATCTCTTGATCGGGCTTCCCTCGAATGGACTTCACACCAATGGATATTCACTCGCTCGCCAAGTGCTTTTTACAACAATGAAACTCACCCTTGCAAGCAAACCAACCCCTCTTGGCATCACGCTCGAAAAAGAACTTTTAAAAGTTCATCGCAGCTATCTTGTAGAGTTTGAGAAAATCAATGCTTTCAGCCCAACCGCCTTGCATGCAGCTGCGCATATTACTGGTGGTGGATTAATTGATAATCTACCGCGTATTTTACCTGCCACCTGCGATGCCTTCATCGATGTTGGCTCATGGAAAATTCCACCCATTTTTAAACTCATCCAAGAAGGGGGTTCGATTGATCCATTGGAAATGTATCGCGTTTTTAATATGGGCATTGGGATGGTCTTTGTTGTTTCTGAAAAACAAGCAAAAGAAATCTCTAAGCTCACTCGTGGAAAAATCATCGGAAAAATTGTGGAGGGTCGCGGTGAAGTCCAGCTAACAGCGAAGCCGTTAGCTTAGCAGGTAGAAGCTGGGAGATAGAAGTTTTACGAATAAAAATATTCTGAAAATTTTAACATCTCATCAGCACGGCGGATTTTTAAAAATTTCTGATAAATAAAACAACGATCGTTTTAAAAATCGATTTTGTAAAAAATCTCCCATCTCCTAATCCATGAGCCAAGAATCCCGTTTAGAGGGCAAACAAAAATGCCATATTGGTGTAAGCGTTGGCGCCGGATTGGGCATAGGACTTTTAGGAGCACTTGCATTAGCGTTACGCTTTGGTTGGAAAAATCGTCTCTCTGGCCATATTCCAGATGCCATCTCACCAGCAGTTTTTGCAACGCGCGTCATTGATACAACACCCGGAGAAATTGTCTATCATACGTCGGGCAGTGGAGATCCTTTGCTTTTTTTGCATGGGGTTTTTCCAGGAGCCTCGTCATTCGAATGGTCTAAAGTTTACCCTTATTTTGCCACGAGCCATCACGTCTTAGTTCCGGATCTCATTGGCTTCGGTGAGTCACAACGCCCAAGGATTGCCATTTCTGTAGAAGATCAGGTTCGCTCGTTAGCGGAATTTCTTGAAGCCACCACGGAGAAACCTGCAACCATTATTGCCTCAGGCCTTAACGCCAACATTGCATTATTACTAGCAGCGCGTCACCCTAACAAAGTTGCACGTCTTCTGCTCTGGATGCCATTACTTGCTTTTAATAAATATATCTCCTTGAGTGCCTATCATCGCCTCACATGGTTTCCTCAACTAGCTCGAGTCGTTTACGACCACCAATGGAGCACTCCTGCTTTTATTAAAAGCTATTTACTCCGTTCTGGCTTCTCTGCTAACGAGCCATTGTTTGAAGAAGCTCTCTCTGTCTTTGTTTCAACGGCACAACAGTGTGGCGCAAAACACGCCTTCTTGGCACAAAGCTCTCCAAAATTCTGGCGCCTCTTGCATCTACAACCTTCTTCTCTGACTCTCCCTGTTGCTTTGCTTACACCACGAGGATCAGAGCGACTCACAAAAGAGACAATCAGCATCTTACATCCTTTAGTTCATCGTTTTTCTATCACCGAAGTTGAAGCTGCTAGCACACTAGCACCACTCTCGGAGCCTGCAGCTGTCATAAAGACCATCGCAGCAGAAATTTCTTCCACGAATTAATTTCTGTATTCGTTTAAGCCAATGGCAGTTTTTTCTTTTTGCCGCAGGCCTACTTAGCTGTCACCTGAACCCCTGTCACCATTTTTGTGAACACTTACCCCAGATCTGATTTACTACCGCGAAACTTTGATTGGCATCAGCACGTATAAGAAACGTTGTGCGGAGTTGATCTTAAAGACGGCAGGGCTCATTTCATCGATGAGTTCAAGGGCAACGCAGTCGTCACTCAGATTTTTCAGAGGATCCATCAAAAAGTCAGGATTAAAAGCGATAGCTATCGTTGGGCCTTTATAAGCAATAGCAATCGATTCTTTTGATTCACCAACCTCGGGAGTATTGGCTGTGATATCGAGGTTATTTTCGGTAAAGCTTAAACAAACAGAGGCGCTTTTATCGGTGCTAAGGAGAGCAACTCGGCGGACTGATTGCAAGAGAGCTTCACGTTCCAAAACAATACGTTCTGTTGCTTCCGCAGGGATGACTTGGCGGTAGTTTGGATATTTTCCATCAACGAGTTTTGTCGCTAGAATTGTTGTCCCCAAATCAAAGACAACAATGTTATCACCGATGTGAAGGCGTACCTCTTGGTCGTCGAGAAGCAGTCGTTGAAGCTCATTGATCGCTTTTGTCGGAACAATAAAATCGCATTCGTGTCCAACAGGATATTTGATTTCACCGAGTTCTGCATCACAGAGTGCGAGACGTCGACCATCTGTAGCAACCAGGGTTAGCGAACCTTCTTTAAAAGAAAAGAGAACACCATTGAGAACATAACGCGATTCATCGAGCGAGATGGCATAAGAAGTTTTATGGAGGGCTGCCTTGAGTTCGCCTTGTTTCATCCTAAAACCGCGCGTCTCTTCGAGCGATGGAAACGCAGGGTATTCGTCTTTTGGTAAACCAAAAATTTTAAAAAAACTTGGACCGCTGCGAATCGAGCATATGTTGCGTGCATCGACCTCAAAAGAAATCTCTGCGGAAGCAAGTTCACGTACGATCGAAAGTAGACGACGCGCTGGAAGCGTTGTAGAACCTGTTTTTTCAAGCGAGACAAGCGGAACATGCGTACGCACGCTAACTTGAAGATCTGTTGCAATCAGATAGAGCCCTTCTTCGGTCGCCTCCACGACAAGATTGGAAAGAATCGGAAGGGTGACCCGATTGCTAATGATGTTTTGGATCCGTTGCAATCCATCAAGGAGTGCTTGTTTGATAACAATAAATTTCATACTCGGTTTATAGTCTATTTTGTCAGCTGCTTATCGAGGTGGCGAACAACATGGCGTAATTGAGAGTCAGCTTCCATACGATTTTTGATGAGCTTATGGGCATGAATGACCGTACCATGATCTTTACCCCCAAAAGCCTCTCCGATTTCTTTGAGTGTCGATGGAGTTAATTCACGTGATAGGTACATGGCAACCTGGCGAGGATAAGCCACGCTGGCTTGCCTCCGCCTACTTGACATGTCAGCAAGACGAACGTCAAAGTGATCGGCAACGTGCTTTTGGATTTGGTCAATCGTGATGTTTTTTCGGGCTTGTTCTTGCAAAACATCACGCAGCAGGTGATCCATCGATTCTTTAGTCAGAGGCTTGCCGGTTAGTGATTGATAGGCAGCAATGCGCATCAAGGCTCCTTCAAGACGGCGAATATCGGAACGAATTTTGTCAGCTAAAAATTCTAGCACCCATGCCTCCATAGTGATTTTTAAGGTGGCTGCCTTGCCTTGAAGAATGGCAATTCGTGTTTCGGTGTCAGGTGGTTGCACTTCTGCTGTCATCCCCCATTCAAAGCGCGAAACGAGACGTCTTTCTAGTTTCTCTATTTCACTCGGAGGACGATCGCTGGTAAGAATAATCTGCTTGTGACCGTCATGGAGAGCTCCAAACGTATGGAAAAATTCCTCCTGCGTCCGACCTTTGTCGGCCAGGAACTGAATATCATCAATCATTAAAATATCAGCCTGGCGATAGCGTTTGCGAAATTGGAAGATCGTACCATGTTGAATGGCATCGATGAATTCATTCGTGAATTGCTCGCTACGCAAATAGACGATCTTCATGTTTTTTTTAGTCGCTAGGACCCGATGTCCAATAGCATGAAGAAGATGAGTTTTTCCAAGGCCACTCTCACCATAGATAAAAAGAGGGTTGTAGGTCCGTGCTGGTGCTTCAGCTACAGCTTGGGCCGCAGCATGCGCAAATTGATTGTTCGAGCCAACAATAAAATTTTCGAAAGTATAGGAAGGATTAAGTCCAACAGTGGCAGCTGTTGCCGTCGATTTTTTAGAAGAGTTCGTCTTTTCAATAGGAAGCGAGGTTAATGCATCATCAGCATCTTGCTCCCGAGGTATAAAACAAAGAGTCCGTGGGTTACCACAGACCTCTTCGACTGAAGAAGAAAGCAAGATGGAATAATTGCTCTCAATAAAAAATTGATGAATCGGATTAGGAACGCTCAATGTGATGGAGGTATCATCGTGAGCTAATACGCTTACATCACTGAACCAGCGCTTGTAGCCATCACTGCTAATACGTTGTTGAATGACTTTGGAAAGCTGCTGCCATAATTGAAGGTGATGCATAGTGCGATAAGAGTTGGCAGAAAGAGATAATTCGAAACGATATTTATTTTTCGAGGGAGAGCGATTTTAGAGAAGAACCAATTTGCGCCTCAAGAAAAAAGCTAAGCAAAGTGGTAATATATTTTCAAAAACAGCTGTAAAAAGCTTGACCTATTTTAAGAAACCCCTATTTGGTGCGAAAGGGCAATGCACAAATCATGGTGCTAATACAGCCAATGAAGACATACCAAGGCCAAGAAATTTGGGGCCACCAGATTGGCATCAAACGACCAAAGTCAAAAATACCTGGCAGATGAATTTTTCCAAGAAAGAGGAGAGCGGTCATGCCGGCTAACATCGCTACAATATTGGTACGATCATGACCGCGTGTTTTAGTCAACATTCCTACTAAGAAAATCCCAAGTAAGGATCCATACGTGTAACCAAGAATACCAATAGCAATCGGAATAATGGTTAGTTTTGGATTAAGCAAAACGGAATAGGCGGCCATCGTGCCAACGCCAATTATCAAAATTCCGAAGATCAGTGTAGAAAGGCGCGCTGTTTTTATGGCCATTTTATCAGTGGCTTTTGGGTTAATGTAAGGAAGATAAAAATCGCTAGTGAAGCTGGTGGCCAAGGAATTCAAAGCCGCGGAGGTTGAGCCCATCATGGTGGCAAAGACACCTGCAATAATCAGACCTCTCAAGCCGACTGGCATTTGATGGACAATAAAATGAGCAAAAATTTCATTGTCGGGAATAGCAGGAGCTCCGCCATGATGAGCGTAATAAATAGAAAGGAGAATACCTATACTGAGAAAACTTAATGCCAGTGGAATGTCTGCCAAGCCGCTGAGAATCAAAGAAAGGCGTGATTTGTGGATATTGGTGGAGGTTAACAAACGTTGTACTGTATCTTGATCAGCCCCATGCGTGGCCATCGTGATAAAAGTTGATCCGATAAAAGCAGCAAAAAGCGTATAGGGTTCTTCAAACATGCTTGCGAGTGCTTTACCAAAAGGAAGGGTGCTATCCCAGCCATTTTGGACCCAGTGAAGGTTTTGCCAGCTGCCAAAATTTTCTTTTACCACGCTAAGACCTCCAATTTCATGAAGTAGGTACCAGATTGTAAAAATGAGGGAGCCAATCATCAGCGAGGCTTGGATAAGATCCGTCCAAATAACAGCTTTAATACCGCCAACCATGGTATATCCAACAGTGAGGAGGGTAATGCTGAGGATCCCCCAAAAATAGTCGTGCACTGTTGCGACGGTATTTGGAATTAAGTAATGCCAAATCACGACGAGAATAAGCCCACCAAGATAAAGTCGAACACCGATGCCAAGCACCCGTGTAAAAAGAAAAATCCCGCTCGCCATATTTTTAGTGGCTGGTCCAAAGCGAACGGTTAAAAATTCATAAATGCTTTTAACCTTGTAGTGGTAGTAAGGAGAAATGAAAACATAAGCGACAATAATACGCGCTAGTACGGTACCAATAGCCAGCTGTGCATAAAAAAAAGCCCGTGTTTTAAATCCTTCTGCAGGCGTGCCAAGAAAAGTTGCAGCGCTTGTTTCAACAGCAACAAGAGAAGCCAGAACGGCCCACCAGGGCAAGGCATGATTGCCTAATGTAAATTCTTGTAATGTTCGATTATTACGTCCTGCATAAAGCCCAATGCCGATAATCAGCAAAAAATAAAAACAGACAACCCCTCCATCGATTGATAGGGCACCACAAGAAGAAAGGTCGGATAAGTGAGAGAACATAAGCAAATTGCGTTATTTTATAACACCACAACGAGTTACATAATAAACAGGAAAGGATTAATCTAAAGATAATAACAGATGATTATCTTTGATCGTAACATCAAATATACGATTGGTAGTTATGCCCTGTTCTCTTGCGACCCATCCTTTTTTTCTCTCTATGAAAATCTAAAAAACTTTTCCGCTGTCGCTGTCGTTGCAGCGGCCACTTGCTCTAGAGAAATTCCACGAACAACTGCAACCTGTTCTGCGACCAGGCGCGTGTGCGCCGGCTCCGCACGCTCTCCGCGATAAGGCATTGGCGCGAGGTAAGGAGAATCGGTTTCAACCATGTAGCCATCAGCTGCCACCGCAGCAGCTGTTTCGCGCACGATAGCAGCATTTTTAAAAGTGATGATCCCGGTAAACGAAACTAAATGCCCGAGTCTAGCCAATTCTGCAGCCTGTGCAGGTGTTCCGCCAAAACAATGGAAGACGGCATGCAGTTTACCAGTGTATGGTTTTAAAAGTTTTAATGTCTCATCCCAAGCCTCACCAGACTGGCGGTCGCGTTGATGAATAATGACATTGAGACCGAGCTCGACAGCCAAATCAAGCTGCTGACAAAACGCCTCAGCTTGAGCACCCTTCCAGTCAGCCTCTGCAGCCGACGACATATCTTCTGGGCGATGATAATAATCGATACCGATTTCACCGATTGCGACAACTTTTGCATGCGAGGCAGCCTCACGCAGCGCTGCAAGATTTAGTTTTTCTCGAGCTACTTCGGTTGGATGTAGTCCTACCGCCGGATAAATAGAGGGATAGCGATCAGCTAATGCTAGCGTTTTTTTATTTCCTTCAGCGTTCGTTCCAATGGAAATGATTCGCGTCACTCCCGCAGCCTGCGCGCGCGCGAGGGCATCTTCTAAATCGGCAGAAAATTTTTGATCATCAAGATGCGCATGGGTTTCAATTAATTGCATGCAAAAGGCAGTAAAGAGCGAAGGGTAAAGAGTAACAAATCATGAGACTCCATGTTCTTTGATTGATTTTTTAGAAATGTCATTTTCATTCAAATATTATTGCCAGCATTTTAACTTTATCTACGATTTCAAAATTTCTTCACTCATTACTCATTACTCTTTACCTTTTTCATATCCACCAGGATATCTCTGATGCCAGGCCCAAGCGCTGGCCACAATCGTTTCGATATTTTGGAATTTCGGACTCCAGCCGAGCTCTTTTTTAATTTTGTCAGAACCGCCGATAAGTGCTGGTGGATCACCGACGCGACGTGGCTTTTCCACAACAGGAATGGGATGACCTGTAATAGCACGTGCGGCATCGATAACTTCTTTCACCGAAGTCCCACCACCAGTGCCGAGATTATAAAAAGCACTCTGCTTGGCTTTGAGCGCTAAAAGATGAGCCTGCGCAAGATCGAGAATATGGATGTAGTCACGGATGCAAGTTCCATCATAAGTTTCATAGTCCGTACCAAAAACATCGACCGACTCTCTTTGTCCAAGAGCAACCTTGAGAACATTCGGAATCAGGTGCGTCTCAATTCGATGATCTTCCCCAAAGCGTTCACTCGCTCCCGCAGCATTAAAATAACGGAGCACGACAAAGGTGATCTCATGAATCTCTCCATACCAGCGGAGAATTTTTTCAAAAATTAATTTTGACTCACCATAGGGATTGATCGGCCGCTGCGGCACGGTTTCATCAATCGGCATTTTTTCTGGCACACCAAATGTCGCGCAGGTGGAAGAAAAGACAAATCTCTTCACACCCTCCTCAACCATGGCATCAAGTAAGTTGAGGCCATAGGCAACATTATTACGAAAATATTTTCCCGGATTTTCCATCGACTCACCAACTAGAGCATTCGCCGCAAAATGCATCACAGCCGTTGCTTTGGAATCATGCAATGCTTTTTTAATAGATTCAATGTCAGCCAGCTCACCTTCAAAAAATGAGGCTCGCGGATCGACGGCCGCACGATGACCTTCACTCAAATTATCAAAGACTGCTACGTTATAGCCGATATTGAGCAGCTCTTCTACGCAAACGCTTCCGATGTAGCCTGCGCCACCCGTTACTAAAATTGTTTCCATAACAGACAAACTATAATCAAAATAAAAAAATTAGACCGCTTTTTCACCAGTCTCTTCGGTCCGAATACGGATAGCGTTTTCAACTGGCAATACAAAAACTTTTCCGTCGCCAATTTTTCCAGTCTTTGCTGCACGGACGATAGCGGCGATAGCTTCTTCCACGGCGCTATCAGCAATCACGACTTCGATTTTTATTTTAGGAAGAAAGTCAACCGTGTATTCGCTGCCACGATAAATTTCGGTATGGCCTTTTTGACGACCAAAGCCTTTAACCTCGGTTACTGTCATACCTTCGATACCAATTTCGTTCAGGGCATCTTTTACTTCTTCGATTTTAAAAGGCTTAATAATTGCTTCAATTTTTTTCATAGAATATTTATTTTGTTTGATTACTAGTAATTGCTTATCTCCAGAAGGAGATGAGCAATTAACAGGCTACAGGTTGTAGAGCCTAGACTGGTTCCTAGTCCGCTCGCGTGAATGGGCACCAAAAAAACGGCGCCCGAAAATGGAGCGCCGTTTTTGTTAAAGCTAACTTTTTAAGTAATTCTTAGAAAGCAAAGCGAACACCAACACGTGGGAGAGCCATACTGAGTCTAGCACCACCAGTGTTACCACCGTAGAGCCAACGGCAATCACCAAAGATACCGAAGTTAGGTGTAAAACGGTATTCAAGACCAGCACCTACGTTTCCATCACCTTGGGTTGCAGAACCCCAATTAGCACCACCGCCAATCATGGCATAAGGAGCGAGGTTCCAAGAAGAAATTGGGTAACGAGCAATTAAGTCTGCTTGAAGGCTGTCGACTGCTTCAGCCCCATGTCCAGCGACTTTCTCATAACCACCAACGCTGTTATCAACACCAACACCAAAGTATTGTGAGAAGAAATAATTGACACCAAGACCACCACCAATTCCTTGACCGCTGTTGCTGTTATAAGTTCCACCGGCACCAACGACGGCAGCATCAACTTGCCATTCTTTAGCACGGAAGCGGGAGTCATCAGCAGGAGCAACGACAACTTTTTTAGAGGAGACTGCTGTGCCAGCAAAGGAAGTAGCGGCCGTTGCAAGAACGATAGCAAGTAGTGATAATGTTTTATTCATAGTTTATTATTTTTTAAGATTTATGGATCTCTAATGAGAGCCCATTGGATAATTGATATTGTCTATCACCGTCAATAGTTAAATTTATATTTTTTTGATTGTTCAACCTAAAAACGGTGATGGGAGCGAGAAAATTAATGTAAAGACTTAGTCTAAAAATAATTTTTAAAATGGCGAAGCATACCTGGAAGGTACGTGAGCCGGTTGAAAAATCATTTTGATAGACTGAGCATATCACGTTAATTTACCACGATCCATTACCTTTTTTAGGTCGCCTATTAAAAAAAGTTGAGGAGTTAAGGGGGTTGAAAAGGGGGTTGAAAACAGCGCTATCGCACTAAAATAAGAGCGTTTATTAAGACCTGATTAATCTGTTTTAAATTTTTTCAACTCCCTTCAACTTCTCAACAGCAACACCAGTCCCGCTCAACCCTTTAACGGTGGCAGAAGCCTCCTCTCTTACCTCTGCCTTCGGTAAAGGAATGTACCTTAACTCGGCAGCATTAGGAAGCTCATTAAGATGGCGCAATCCAAAATGATCGAGAAAAGATTGCGTCGTCGCATAGAGCAATGGCCGTCCTGGAACTTCAGCGCGCCCTTCAATACGAATCAGACCGCGATCGAGAATTGTCTGCATGACGCCATCAACAGCAACCCCTCGTACTGCCTCAATATCAGCTCGTGTGATCGGTTGACGATAAGCAATAATGGCTAGCGTCTCCAACGCTGGAGCGCTCAAGCGCGTTGGCTTTGCCTCTGGAAAAAGCTGCCTCAACCATGGCGCAAAAGCAGAAGCTGTCACTAGTTGCCACCCTGAGGCTGTCTCTCTTAATTCGTAAGAGCGATGCGTTGCTGCAATGTCATCACGCAATGCTTGAAGTGCTATAAGCAGTTCCATTTCTTTGACATTTGCAAAAGCTGCTGCAGGTCCTTCTGGCAGAGCCAGAGCGGCTGCTTTTAAATAAGACTTAAGTTCTTTTAATGAGAGTGCTTTTTGTGATGCAAAAAGAAGCGCATCGAGGATTTGCGAAAGCGTTCTTTTAGAATGTTGTAATGAGTCGCGAGTGGCTAGTGACAAGTCAGGTAACTCCATGGTCATTATTATTATTTTTGATATTTACGCATTACTCGCCACTCATTACAGCGCTTGGGTGAGCCAAACGCTCAATCCATATTTCACCAAACTGTACTTCTTGTTGCGCGCGGAAATATTTCATTTTGATAAGTTCTAGAATAGCAAGAAAAGTGACGATGAGTTCTGAGCGTGTTGCACTGGAAGAAAAGAGTTCCTCAAATTTTATTAAGACCCCATCCTCAATAACACGTACAAGGTGTTGGATACGATCGGTTACCGTATAACTCTCTTCATAAATTTCACCAGAGACTTCTTCCTTGGGAAGACGCGTGAGTGCTTTTTGAAATGCATTGATAAGATCAAAAATACTCACCTCACCAAAAAGCAAGGACTCCTCAGGCTGGGTAAAGGCGCCAGGAAGTTCCCCAGGACGAGGAAAGAGCAATGCCTGCAACTCTTCTTGATTTCGAAGATGGGCTGCTGCCTCTTTGAATTTTTTATATTCAATTAACTGCCGAATCAGCTCCCATCGCGGATCATCTTCATCAACCTCTTCATCGGGCATTTGCTGATCTTTAGGGAGGAGCGTGCGACTCTTGATGTAGAGGAGATTGGCAGCCATGACGACAAACTCCCCAGCAATGTCAATATTCAAAACCTCAAAGGCCTCGAGATATTCCAAATACTCTTTGGTGATCCGCTCAATAGAAACATCGTAAATATCAACCTCCTCTTTTTTAATAAGGTAGAGGAGTAAATCGAGAGGTCCTTCAAAAACCTCTAGGCTGATTTTGTATTCTGAATGCTTTTCTAATTCCACAGACACGGTGACTAAAACTTATTCTTCTACCTCCTAACGAAGGCCACGTTTCATGGCTTCCTTAGCCACGCGAAGCTTATGTGTCTTGGCTTCGGTACGCTTTGTTTTATTTTTGCGCAGTTGTTGAGCAAGTTTTGCAACCGTAAGATCAATAGCTGCGTAAAGATCATCTTCGGCATCCTCCGCATAAATATCAGGACCAGGAAGCGCTAAATGGACCTTAACGACATGCTTTTTTTTCTTTGTCTCATCGTGGAGAATCACCACGTGCGCGGCGATGAGGGTGGGCGCCATATCTTCGAGATGGACAATTTTTTCACAGACATACGAATGAATCGCTGCTGTAAGGACCATATGACGAGGGCTAAGATGAATTTGCATAAAATAATTGTAGAGTTCGTTGTATATACCATTCGCTTTTCGTAGTATCCGACGCGCCTCTTACTTTGTAAAGCTCCAGGGGGTTTTTCAACGCAAGCTCATTTTTTCTCAAAAAGAATTTGCGCATTTTATCTTAGCTGCAAGCCCAAAAAATTTCTGACCTGAACATATCCGTGTAACAAAAAAGGAGCAGGCTGGAGCGCCGCCCAGAAAGCTGTTGAAGAGCCACCATCTAAATTAAGCGCACGCTGTAATGAGCCAGAGGAAAAAATATCTGGCGCAGCAGCGAGCAAAATCGTTGAGGCACCCGCAAGCGTTACTGGTGAGATCACTCCCATTGCAAAATCCCCATGACCATCGCTGGCCAAAAAACTGCGCCATGCGACCTTTGTAGCCTCAAGGCCAACAACAGATTCACCGCGATCCACAAGAAACGGCCCAGCCTGCAGGACATCGAGAGGACCGGACGGCATTTTTTCTGCAACGCGCAAGAGCTCCAACTCGTGTCCATTAGAAACCAGAAACCCGCTAAGAAGTCTTGCTCTCTCTTGAGCATGGATCACTTTGCCATCATGCATCAATAATCCGAGCGGCTTATTATCTGGATGAAAATAACCACCGTTGATGCCTGCAACGAATTCATTTCCTGACATTACCTGCTGCAATGATTGGTCACGTTTTGGAACATCAATCACCGCAAGTCGATAATTTTTTTCAGAAAAAATCACGACAGTAAGTTGCACTTCTTCTGGCACGCCATCATGGCTAGCCTGGCTGAGCGCAATTGATTTCATAACCGCGGCAGCAGGCAATGTGCCGAGCGTTTTGTTTTTTACAACCTGCCATTCGGCTGACGCCGCTCTGCCCACTGTTGCCAGGAAAAGAGAGATGAGGAAAAAAAATCTATTCACAGTGATAGAAGAGGTGTAATTGCCCATCTCCTTCTGGAGATAAGCAATGGTTATTGGTTCTCGGTTGATAGTGAAGAAATAACTTTTTTCTTAGCTGCTAAAAAAGAAGCATTGCCCTAAGAGGCTGATAAAATTGGATTTTTAAAAAATAAATCTTTCCAACAAAAATAACCAACAACCGACAACTTCTTGCTCCTCTTCTTCGCCAGAAGGAGAGGAGCAAGAACGAAGAGGCTTCCTTTTTTTATTTTTTATAAAAATCGCCAATCGCCTTGACCAGCCCCGGAATATCATGCTGTGGGGCTTCTAAGCCAACAACCATCCCAAGTTCTTCCATCACAGAAGAGGTTACGGGACCGATGCTGACCATCACTAATCCGCGTGGGAGTGGAATTTTTAACGTCTCAACAAGCCCTTGAAAATGAGTGGCTGTCGATCCACTCGTAAACGTAATCATGTCGGCCCCCTCTTCCCGAAAGCGTTTGATACCACCGGCCACATCTTCTGTTTCGCCGACGGTTTGATAAACAGGAACATCGTCAACAAGCGCCCCTTGATTTTCTAACTCAATGGCTAAAATATCACGAGCTCCAGAAGCCCGCGGCAAAAGGATTCGTAAGTTTTCAATGCTGATTTTTTTAAATTCTTCAATGAGTGACTCCGCCACAAACTCAGGTGGAATTAAGTCGACCCCAAAATGATATTCTTCAATTTTACGTGCTGTTCCTGCTCCGATGGCCGCAATGCGAACATTCCCTAATTCACGAGCATCCTTACGAAGCTGATAGAATGCCTCAAAGAAAGCGGTTACCCCATTGGGACTCGTAAAAATAATCCAATCGTAATGATGAGCATCATTGACGGCTTCGACAAAAGTCAGTTGCTCCGTTTTTTCAGTTAACGGCTCGATACGAATCGTTGGTAATTCATACGCATCGGCCCCTAACTCGCGCAACGCAGAGACGAGGCCGCTTGCCTGTGCGCGTGTGCGTGTGACAGCGATACGACGACCAAAAAGAGGCTTCGTTTCAAACCAATTTAATTTTTCGCGTAAATGGACAACGTCTCCAAAAACAGCTAATGCAGGCGCTTTAAAGTCTTTCTCTTCGGCTAAGACAGCAATCGTTTCCAACGTGCCCGTCAATGTCTCTTGGCGTGCTGTTGTTGCCCAACGCACAAGCGCAACTGGCGTTGATTTTTCCATCCCTTCAGCTGCAAGTGCAGCTGTTATTGGAATAAGCCGTTCAACTCCCATTAACATCACTTTCGTTCCAGGCGTCGCTACTAAGGCCTTGTAATCAATGGCAGAGGCTATTTTACCCGGTTCTTCATGCCCGGTAAAAATCGTGAGCATAGAATTACTCGAACGATGCGTTACAGGAATACCAGCATAGGCAAGCCCACCAATAGCAGAACTCACTCCTGGCACAATTTCAAAACAACACCCTGCAGCTACCAACGCTTCAGCCTCTTCACCGCCGCGTCCAAAAAGAAAAGGATCGCCACCTTTGAGACGCACGACGCGATGCCCAGCTTTTGTTTTTTCTACCAAAAGCGCATTCGTCTCTTCTTGCCTGAGCGCATGCTGCCCAGCAATTTTTCCGGCATAAATTTTTTCTGCGGTCGCAGGAACATGACGAAGCAGCTCTCTATTACAAAGATAATCGTAAATGACGACATCTGCCTGCTCGAGACACTGAAGGCCACGAAGCGTTATAAGACCTGGATCGCCAGGACCGGCGCCGACCAAGTGGCAGATACCCTTTTTATTTGTGGAAGAATTTTTTTTCATAATTTTATTTTGTAATTTTTCTCCCAAGCTGCGTCGCAACAAGCAGCGCCGCTTCTTCAGGAGTTGATCCCATAGCCTCACCCTCTCGTAACGAGCCATCGACGTAGACTCCTCTTAAATGAAGCTTTTGTGAGGCATCATCAATAGTTGCTAATGCACCAAGCGCCATGTGACATCCTCCTCCGAGATAATGCAAAAGGAGACGTTCCGCCTGCACACAACGTGCCGTTTTTTCGTCATGAAGGGCATTCCAAAACACTGATGCTTTTTTTTCTGAACAGACTTCCACAGCAATGGCACCTTGTCCTGGGGCCGGTAGCATCCATGACATTTCGTGAGCGTAGAGTTTTGTTCCATCAACAATCAACACTCCAGAGTTATGCTCCATCTTTAAATCATAGCCAAGCCGCTCCAGCCCTGCGCGTGCCAGGACAATAGCATCGAGCGGATGTTCTTGTTGATTCATTGCAAGTTTGCGCAACCGCGTTGGCACATTGCCGCGCAATGCCGTAAATTTTAGATCAGAACGTCGCTTGCGCAGCAGCTCCACGCGTCGTGGAGCGCTCGTTCCAATAAGAGCTCCGGATGACAAGCCATCGAGACCATTCTCCTCGAGACTGATTAATAGATCACTCGTCGTAGCTCGTGGCAAAATGGCGGCAAGCTCTAAGCCTGGTGGCATCTGAATTGGAAGATCTTTTAAACTATGCACGGCAACATCAATTTCTCTCGCAAGCAAGGCCTCCTCAAGCTGCCGTGTAAAAACTCCAACTCCTCCAACTCCTGACTGATTAATTGCGATGGTCAGATCACTATCCACCGTTGTGGCAATAATTTTTTCTTCTACACATAGCCCTGGATAAGCTGCAAGAAGGATCTCTCTAACCAAAGTTGTCTGTGCGCGTGCGAGCGCACTACCACGTGTTCCAAGAATTATTTTTTTCATTTAAAATTGTTCTTTCTGTTCTTTGTGGTGAATTTTCTACTTTTCCCAAGAGCCTGCTCCATGCACGCTCCTCATCCAACTCAAAAAACCCCCAACATGGCCTTCTATCAGCGATTCGCAGCGAACAACTTCTTGGCGGCGAATATCTAGTGACTGCGCTGCCACTTGTTGTAGGCTATCCATGTCGTAAAGAAAAACTCCTTCTAGTTTATTGATCTCTGGATCGACATCGCGAGGGACCGCCAAATCAATGACAAAGAGGGGACGTCCTTGGCGCTTTTTCAAGAGCGGCTTTAATTTTTCTACGGTCAAAATGACATGAGGTGCATTTGTGGAAGTAATAACAATATCCACGTCGGCAAAAGTATTTTCCCAATGATCAAAATGCAATGCCATGCCTCCAATTTCTGCAGCCAACTCTACCGCTCGATTGTACGTACGATTGGAAACGATAACACTGCGTACACCACGTGATTTCATGCTACGTGCTGTCCGTTCACTAATCTCTCCTGCACCGAGAATCATGACCCGACAGTCATCAAGCTGACCAAAAATTTTTTCTGCTAACGTCACAGCAACCGAGCCAACGGAAACAGCACCGCGTGTAATTTGTGTTTCTGTACGTACTGATTTTGCTACACGAAAGGCATGTTGAAAAAGTCGGTGCAACGGTCGCGTTGTAGAACGAAGCTCTGAGGCCATGGCGTAGGCTTTTTTGACTTGGCCAAAAATTTCTGTCTCACCGAGCACCATCGAATCAAGCCCACTTGCCACACGAAAAAGATGTCGAACGGCGCGGGGAGTTTCATAATGATAAAGTGGCGCACGAATACCAGAGCGTTCTTCCAAGAGTTGATGAAACCCAGTTAGCGTACGCAAGGGACAAAGACTCGAAGCGTAGAGTTCGACACGATTACAGGTGGAAAGCATGACAGCACCTGAGACTCCCTCAATCTGTCGCAGCTGTTCGAGTACCATTTCCATTTCTCCATCGCGCAGAGCAAAATGCTCTCGCACGTCGAGATCAGCAGTTCGATGATTGAGCCCTGCACAAAAAATATTCATTGCGATAAAAAATGAATTCCAAAAAGTATGATGATGGAAAAAAGAAACACAAACCCAGCAAGAGCCGCAAAACGTCGTACTGAAAGGTGATGTGCTTGACGGGCCAAAAGAAGCGTTACAATTGCTCCCCAGAAAATAAAAGCTATCACAATTCTCGTTCCTGAAACAGGAAGCTTCGCCAAGAATCCTGCGGCAAAACTAATCGTCAACAAGACCCAACCAAGCCACAACAATCGTGCTGTTACTTTTTCTAATAAATTAATCGGCGGCAACTGACGAAAAATCAACGAGGGATGCTGTGATTTTAATTGTCGCTCTTGCACGAGGAACATCATCGCACTCACGCAGGCGAGACCAAAAGCACCAAAGGCAATCAACGAGAGTGCGGCATGAGCCTCTACAAAGGGACTAGGAGTAATTATCGGCATGCGGGCTGCATTGGGTAAAAGAAGTGCCGCACATTGGAGTCCCAAAATAAAAGGGGCTGTGAATGTTCCCATGAGCGAAATCCGATAGGTCGGCCCAATAACGAGGTAAAACAACCCAATCGCCCAGCTAAGAAAAATCAGTGTTTCTGAAAGTGTACCAATAGGACAGGAACGCTCTAATGCTCCACGCAACATCAAAAACCAACTTTGGAAAACCACCCCTAGAAGAATCGCTGCAAACTGAAACCGCCCTGGACGAAAATTTTTTGTTTTAAAAATAAAGAACAGCCAGCAGCAGCTAAAAAAATAAAAAAATGTCGAGCCCAAGAGGGCCATACGTTCTTGTTCCATGGAGGAAATTTAGCGATAGCTAAGCGTTACGTCGAGTCAAGGCATCGTGGATTTTTTTCGTCCACTCCGGAAAATCTTCTTCTTTTAAATATTTTTTGGCAACGACGCCATCGACCATTCGAAAAATAGGTAAAGGATTCACCATGTCTGTTGCATCTTCACAATCTTTCGAGTTATCGACAAAATAAGCTCGATCAACAATGTGTGCTACTTCAATTACCATCTTAAGAGAGCGTTCATAGCGACTACGAATTTTATCGATGGGAACAGTATGACCTCCTTGATTGACGCGCCATGAAACTCTCAACATATTGATTTCAGGATTTTCCGTTGCAACGTAAATGAGACGTACAAAATAGCCTGCCATCTTGGCTCGACGGATATAGTCGACTTTTTCAGGAATGGAAAGAACTGTCTCAAAAAGCAAACTTTGCCGATCCACTAGACATTGCTCACGAATTTCATCGGCACGCCGAGCCGCTTTTTTAATCGAAGCGAGATCATTCCAACCACCGAATTCTTGTTGAGCGATATTGTCCGGATTTACTTCAATCAATCCATTTATCCATGAACAATTTTCGTGAATAATTTTCGTAATTGCTGTTTTTCCGGAACCATTCGGTCCCGCTATAACGACGAGACTCGGTTTAATGAGCTTTTGTAAGGTAGCGAAGCTCATGGGAGACAGCCATTTTTTTAATAAAATTTTTCTTAAACTCAGCAAAAGAAATTCCTGTTTTGCTCGAACGTTCGTTTGCTTCTCCAATGGACTTTCCAACCTCGCGAAGAATATCTTCTAGTTCGAGTGCCTCCGTTTCTGGATCTTTGATTTCTTGCATTTCTTTGTTCATGACCATGACTATAAACGAGTTTTAATGAATTTACTATGTTATAAGTTGAGCTTGGATAAAAAATACTCGCCACCCGCTACTCGCAACTCGTTACTTTACCGCATAAATTGTAGCTTCCAGCCTCAGAAAAAATATTCTTTTAAATTTTGACCTTCGTCGAACACGCTCTACTTAAACTACCTAATAGATGAGGCATTCCTCTTAATCTGCTACGAAGCAGTAGATCACGAAGGATGGGTCATCTCTGAGGCTACGACCCACTTATCAAATTGTTCACTCGTAAGAAAACCGAGTGCCAAAGCCGCTTCTTTAAGAGTGCTCTTTTCGTGATGTGCTTTTTTTGCTATTTGCGCAGCCTTATCATAACCGATATGAGGATTGAGTGCGGTGACAAGCATAAGAGAGTTTTCTACGTAGCTGGCAATCTTCTCGCAATTGGCTTCGATACCAACAACGCAATGATCTGTAAAGGAATTACATGCATCACTAAGCAAGCGCACCGAGTGAAGAAAATTGTGAATGATCACGGGCTTAAAAACATTGAGCTCAAAGTTTCCTAAAGAGGCTGCAAAACCAATAGCTGTGTCATTGCCCATCACCTGCACAGCCACCATGGTGATCGCTTCGCACTGTGTTGGATTAACCTTTCCAGGCATGATCGAAGAGCCGGGTTCATTTTCTGGAAGTGTCAATTCTCCTAAGCCACATCGTGGTCCAGAGGCTAACCAGCGAAGATCGTTCGCAATTTTCATCAGCGACGCTGCAAGCGATTTCAAGGCGCCACTTGCACCGACAAATTCTCCATGTCCTGCTAACGCTGCAAATTTATTCGGCGCAGAAATAAAATCATAACCGGTAAATTCCTTCAAATAAGCAGCCACGCGCAGACCAAATTCCGAATGTGTGTTGAGACCTGTACCAACCGCTGTGCCACCAATAGCGAGCGGCAGAAGACCAGAGCAAGCCTCTTTGAGACGGATAAGGTCTGCCTCTAACATGGCACCATAGCCAGAAAATTCCTGGCCGAGCGTGAGTGGTGTAGCATCTTGCAAATGAGTGCGTCCGATTTTTATTATGTTAGAAAATTCTTCCGCCTTCTTTTGCAATGCGTCGCGAAGCTTTTTTACGCTTGGTAGCAGATGTTCTTGGAGGACGGTTACTGCAGCGACATTCATCGCTGTTGGAAAAGTATCATTCGACGATTGTGATTTATTCACATCATCGTTAGGATGAATCGGATTTTTGGATCCAAGCACGCCGCCAGCTAATTCAATAGCGCGATTCGAAATCACTTCGTTCGCATTCATGTTGCTCTGCGTGCCGCTTCCCGTTTGCCAAATGCTCAAGGGAAAATGATCATTTAATTTTCCAGCGATCACTTCGTCGGCAGCTTGCGCAATAAGTTTTGTTTTTTCCTCACTCAACTTTCCAAGGTCGCTATTGGTCAAAGCACATGCTTTCTTTAGCTGTCCAAGAGCCTTGATCAACTCAGCAGGCTTCACATCATCACCAATATTAAAATGAATTAATGAGCGGGCCGTCTGAGCTCCATAATAACGATCATGCGGAACCTCGATGGCACCCATGCTGTCTGTTTCCACTCTAAACATAGAATTTGTATCGCAAACTTTATTTTCCATAAAAGGCTCGGGTGAATGAGAGAACATCGTAAACTGGACTATGGGCCATGGACTATTGGTGGGGGAAAAAGAGCGGATTATAAAAGTTTGGCAAGTCTTGCAACAAACAAAATCGAATTACGAAATTCTGATAGTCAGCACGTTTCTTCCCATAAGCCAATACCCATAGTCCATTCACCCATTAAAACGGGTGACCGACGGGACTCGAACCCGCAACAGCCAGGACCACAACCTGGAGCTCTACCATTGAGCTACGGCCACCATGAAATTTAAGTCCGATACAATAACCACAAAGTAACACAAAGAACATAAAGAATTTTTACTTTTTGAAAATTTGTGTCTACTAACTAGCTTCGTGAAACCTAAAGCTCTCCTAATTCGACGAAAATTCTTATTGCTTGAGAATCCACCAGAGGTTGCTTCTGTTAAAGAAATGGACATTGAGCAAGGCTATATCGTGCGCCATCCATTACGTGACCTGCGATTGCGGCGCAGGGATAAAAAACATTTTATCCTGCTTCGTGAAAAAAAAGGAGCCTCCATTATTTCAAAAGAGGTACCGATCACGAAAACAAAATTTGAAGCGCTTTGGCCCTTCACTCAAGGAGAACGGATTCATCGCAAGCGTTCTTACTTTTTAATGAAAAATATACAATGGAAGATCGATCGTTTTTTGGGCGAACATGCTCCCTTACAAATTGCAGAAGTTTTTTTTAACAATCTCACCGAGAGCAAAGCTTTTGAAAAACCGTTTTTCCTGGGTGAAGAGATAACACATCGCCAAGAATACACCACCGCAGAGATGGCTCTGCATGGGGCTCCTGAGGAGAATGGACTTTGCCAGATTGGAATTTTCCCTTATATGTTTAAAGATCGTAAACTGCATGTTCTCTTAGTGACCAGCTCTTCTGGCAATCGTTGGATTCTTCCCAAAGGTCGCCAAGAACCTGACATGACACCACACGAAGTAGCGGTCATGGAAGCAGTCGAAGAAGCAGGTATCATAGGAACCTTGCGCCACGATATTCGTATCCGTTGTAAAATGAACGACGGCCGTTTTTTGCAACTCTATACGATGAAAATTTCAAAACTCCTCAGCAGCTGGCCAGAAGAAAACCTTCGCCTTCGTCGCTTGTTGCCAATCACCGATGCCCTCAAAATGATAGAGGATTATTCTGTTACTCGTGCTATGCGGCGCCTTGCTGCACAGTTGAATAAAGAGACATCGTGACGCTAGCAGCATCGACGCGAATGGTATATAAACCTAAAAACAACTAAAGACTTCTTCAATAGTTGTTGATGTCATCAATTTTTCAATCCAATAAGAGAGCTTATCAGCACCGGCATCCTCTATCGCATGAAGATGTTCTTGGGTAACCTTATGAGGAAAGCGAAGATCTAGCTGTTTAATCAGTAAAAACCGGAATGTTTGACGTTCTTCTTGACGACCTTCTTGACGGCCTTCTTGACGACCTTCTTGACGACCTTCTTGACGACCTTCTTCAACAAATGCTTCAGCAATAGTCATAACTTTTGATTGGGTTGGTGGTTTTAGATGTTTTCTGAATTCTTCAATAATATCATAGCGTAAAAAACCATCTTT
>JBIRBD010000156.1:0-3925 GCA_044326465.1 Chthoniobacterales bacterium | reverse complement strand
ATTCTTCTAGTTCAAGAATTAGCCGCCGCCGCAGGCTCCACCCAACTCTCTATCGCAGCCATGGCCACCTTTTCTGAGGAAGCAGAAGATGCAATAGAAGCAACTCACATAACTTCAGAGGCAACCCAAAAAATGATTCAGAATTTAAAAGACCAAGGCCTCTGGAGTAATAATCACTATATTACTGAACTTGGAAGAATTAATCTTACCTGGTCGCTTCAGGCAGGTGAAAAAATAGCTGAATTCGCACGCGCTGTTAGAGAGTGGAGGGCTGCTAAAGAGGAGAGACCTGCTGATGCTAAGAAAAAACCAAAAAAAGGAAAAAAAAGTGGTTGGTTCTGGTAGGGTAGTTTTTCCTTCGTCGGACACGCTCTCTCTATCCTCGATCAAAATCCGGCATCTTTTTCTCCTCATTCTTCGGTATTTGGCTATCGACTTTTTAGAAGTATTTTATAGACTTCTCGACCATTAGCTTGCTCGTCTCCATTCGTCTCACCCTATGGGTTGAGATCTCTTAAGTACGCCGAGATTAACCGTGATGTTGGGCTCTCAACTCAACTTCTCAACTTTTTCCATCATGAACGTTACAACAGAACAAAAAGAAAATTGTGTGCTCGATCTTCATATCGAATTACCTCCTGAATATTTTGAAAAAGAAAAGCAACGCATCGTTACTGAGTATTGCCGCCTGGCCCGTATTCCAGGCTTTCGCAAAGGTAAGGCCCCGGCAGCCGCTATTGAAAAAAAATATAGCAAAGAAATTCAGGAAGAAGCTATTGATAGATTAATCCAATCCTCGGTGCGCGATGCCATCAACGATAAAAATTTGACGTTGGCACAACATCCTGAAGTTAGAGATATAAAACTTGAAGAAAACCACACGTTGCGTTTTATGGCGATTGTAACAACTTCACCAGAAATTGAGTTGCCAGAATATAGAGGACTTGACGTCTCGGTAGAAAAAGGCCTGCTCGATGAGGCTCGTGTGGAAGAGCAGCTCGAAAAACTTCGTGAAGATTTTGCTGATTTTGAAAACGTCGAAGGACGCGGTCTTGAGATGGGTGATTTTGCTGTTCTTGATTACGAAGGAACATTTGAGGGTAAGCCCCTTACGGAACTGCAAGCCGATCTTCCTCCGAGTTTTGCCGGCCGTCATAACAGTTGGTTCCGTTTGGAAGAGAAGTCGCCACTTCCTGGACTTTCCGAAGCACTTGTAGGGCTTCAACCGAACGAGACGCGTGCTTGCGAGGTGACTTTTCCAGAAACATTTCTTGCAGAAGCGCTGCGTGGCAAAAAAGCTACCTACAACGTAACCCTTCACGAAATCAAGGTGCGTCAGCTGTTGCCTCTCGATGATGATTTTGCAGCGAAGTTAAATCCTGAGTTAACCCTTGAAAAACTACGTGCAGATATTCGTGCCCGAATGCAGTATGGAATCGATCAAAATTTTCAGCAAATGGTCCGTGCAGCTGTAGCTAAAGAGCTTTTAAGCAAGGTGATCTGTGAGCCTCCTTCCACGGTTGTGCAACGTGAGAGCGCAGAGTTGTTGAAAAATATTATTCACGACAATCAGACGCGTGGTGTTTCTGATGAAGAAATCAAAAAACATCAGGCGGAGTTGATGAATTCTGCAAAGCAAAATGCGGAAGAAAAAGTTCGATTGAATTTTATTCTTGGCGCAATTGCAGCAAAAGAAGAGATGAGCGTAACACCTGCAGAAATGGCCCTTCATCTTTCTCATCTCTCAGAGCGTTATAAAATGCCTCCAGAAAAACTGTTGAAAGAATTAAAAAAACATAACGCTCTTCCTGGTATCCGAGAAGAAGTTCTTTTAGCAAAAACATTTGATCTGATTGTCGGTCATGCCAAAGTCAATGGGCTTTCATCAACACATAACCATGATTTTCAGCATGAAGAGCCCCATGTTCATGGGCCAGATTGTAAACATTGAAAACAGGTTACAGGTCGCTATCGCTAACAGGGTATAGGAAGAAATTTTTCGGAAACATATTTGAAAAAGATACTTTTTAACTAGCTTGTTAATTAACTTTAAAAATTAATAGTTTGCTCATCGATTAAAAAACCTGTCACCTTTTTCTCAACCTTTAATTAAAATGTCTTATCAATCTTCACGCTCCTGTAACAACTCTCAACCTGTAACCTGTAACCTGCAACCTGCGCAAAATTCCATGCTTGTTCCCGTTGTTATTGAACAGACCGCTCGTGGTGAACGTAGCTACGATATTTATTCGAGGCTTCTTAAAGACCGCATCATTTTTATTGGAACGGCGATAGATGATCATATCGCAAATTTAGTCATTGCTCAGATGTTGTTTCTCCAGATGGAAGATCCTAAAAAAGATATTCATCTTTATGTTAACTCGCCAGGTGGTTCTGTGACTGCTGGGCTCGCTATTTATGATACGATGCAGTTTGTTACCTGTGATGTAACCACTTATTGCATGGGGATGGCTGCCAGTATGGGAGCAGTAATTCTAGCTGCAGGGACGAAGGGAAAACGATTTGCACTTCCTAATTCCGACATCATGATTCACCAGGTCTCCGGTGGCGCACAAGGTACAGCCAGTGATGTAGAACGGAGCGTTGAATACATGTACAAATTGAAGCATCGTCTCAATCGTATCCTTGCTCATCATACGGGCAAGGATGTGAAAGAAGTGGAACATGATGCCGATCGCGATTATTACATGAGCGCTAAGGAAGCTTGTAACTATGGGCTTGTGGATGAGGTTGTTCAATCGCGTAAGGAACTAAAAAATCCCCCAGTAAGTACGGGAGAAAAGAAAGAGATTTAGCCCCAAATTAGGATGAACTATTCGGGATAGTTATTAGAATTTCTCATAGCTATGCAACTCTGGGGCATCGATCTTGGCGGCACTAAAATAGAAGGTGTTATCATTAATCTGGATGAGCCTAACAAGGATCTCTTGCGCCTCCGCCTTCCAACGAATGCTTCTCTTGGTTATGAGCAAATCATTCAACAAGTAGCTCGTCTTATCGAACAATTGGAAAAGACGAGTGGATTGCAGCGTCCAAAAAAAATTGGTTTTGGCACGCCAGGAGTTACTGAAGCATCAAGTGGTGTTTTTAAAAATTCCAATACCCTTTGTCTTAATGGGCGTTCTCTTCACAAAGACCTCGCAAAGGCGCTTGGAGTTGAGGTTGTTATCGCTAATGATGCTAATTGTTTCACGTTAGCAGAAACCACACTTGGTGTGGCACGTGGATACAACGTTGTCATAGGGCTTATTCTTGGCACAGGTGTTGGTGGAGGAGTTGTTGTCAATGGTCATATTATTGAAGGCCTGCATGGCATTGCCGGCGAATGGGGGCATAACAGGCTTTGTGAAGAAGAAGGACTTTGTTATTGCGGAAAAAAAGGGTGTAATGAAGAAGTCATTTCTGGTCCTGCGCTCCAAAAATTTTATCACGAAAAAACAGGAAAATTCTTGGTTCTTCCTGAAATTGTCCAAGCTGCCTCTGCTGGCGATGAGGCCGCTATGGCAACGTTAAAACGCTTGCAGGAAAAATTTGCTGAAGCAATTGCTGTATTAATTAATATTCTTGATCCTCACGCTATCGTTATTGGTGGGGGTGTTGGCAATATTGATCTTTTGTATTCAGAAGAGACACGAGCGTTGATTGCAAAACATGTTTTCAATGACACATTCAAAACACCTCTGCTCAAGCCTCAGCTCGGTGATAGCGCTGGTGTCTTTGGAGCAGCGATGCTAACGAAAGTAACCGTTCAGCCAATGCCGTCAACTTAAGACAAAATTCGCCGAATAAATTTTGTTCTTTTTGCCGCAGGCTTACTTACCTGTCACCTGAACCCCTGTCACCTGTACCCCTGTCACCTGAACCCCTGTCACCTGTACCCCTGTCACCTGTACTCCTTACCGTT
>JBIRBD010000098.1:0-7829 GCA_044326465.1 Chthoniobacterales bacterium | reverse complement strand
GTCGCTGAGGCTGATGAAGAACGAGGAGCCGACGGCGCGCAGCGGCTGAGTGCATAGTTAATACTCGATGCCGCGAGCACCGACGCGACGCTATTATTCGCAGCATCAGTAGACTGTGAAAATAGGTTCTTAGGGTCGCCATGAGGTTTGCATGTGCACTCAACCATCAACCAAGGCTTATTTTCCCAGACAATGAGAAAGTCAACTTCTCTTTTTAACGTGTCGCGTAAGTAATAAACCTAAAACGGTGATGGGAGTTAATAAATTAGCGCAATATGCTCAGCCTCAAAATGATTTTGTAATCGTTCATCAGAGTGGAAAAGTACGAGTAAACAAACAACGCTACACTCTAAACCTCGTCCTCGCGAACGCGAGGATCCAGTAGACATGAGAAGTAAGGTTCATGATCATTTGCATGTTCACTTCTGCAAAAATTTTTTACCACCATCATTATTGCATAATAAGTACCATTTCATTTCAACGGCCTGCTAGGTCCTCGCGTCCGCGAGGATGACGAAAATTTTTGCAGTGATATTTCATAAATATTCACTATTTTTTTCCGATACGCTTCAACGAATAGAAACCGGAATGGTGAACGTTTACATAATTTTTCAACCGGCTTACTTACCTTCCAGGTATGCTTCGCCGTTTTAAAAATCATTTTTAGACTAAGCCTTTACGCTAATTTTCTCACTCCCATCACCGTTTTTAGGCCGGATCATAATAATTTACCTAGAAAAATTGAGATGATACCACTGAAGAGGATTTTGTTTATTTTTTAACTTTATTAACAGTAGAAGGTTAAAAATATTATTTCAGAGAAAATCAGTCTGAAATCAACTTTTTTAGATTCATCCCTTTCATCCCTGTTATTTTCATTTGTATTTTATTTCTTGCTCTCTTTTATAACCTCTTTGAAACGCTTCTTCTCCCTCTTTGTACAGCAGCTCTCCTTCTGCCTCCTCTCCTGCAGCATAACGCTCAGCTGATTGCGTAAGGTGTTCAAAAGAAGTTTGATATTCGCTTGCCACTTCACGCCAATGCGCTGCTGCTGCACGTTTTTCGGGGCTTTCTTCAGACCCCTCTTCTATGGCGTTCACAAGCGCCTGATACCAATAATCAGTAACTTCTGCAGAGTCTCTCCAACTTTGCACCTCTTTCCATGTTCCGGTCGTTTCGGCACGTTCGGTTTTTTGATAACGATCGATTAAAAACTGAATGGAATGAATAACCTCTTGCCAGTGAGAAGCTTCTTTAGCAGCCTCTTCTCCTGTAGTTTTCCTTACCTTTGCCTCGTAAAAAGATAAGAGCCTCTCATTGCCTTGATGAAAAAACTGCCATGCTTGCTGATGCCGTTCCTTTTGCTCTTCTGGTCTCTGAGCCTCTGCTGCCGATTGCCAGGTTTCACATGCATGTTGATATTCGCCTGCTACCCACTCAAGTAAAGCAGCTCTCTCCAGGTTTCCTGTCGCGCGTTGCTCAAGAGCTTTAGCTAAATACCTAGACACCCATCGTGCAGTATAGCCTGCATTGCTCCAATTCAGAGCCTCTTTCTCTTTTCCATCAGCACGAGCCTCTATGGCTTTGAGCAATAATTCCATCCGCTGCTGACTGAAGTGAGCTGCTTTTTCCAATGCCTCTGCCTCTTCAATTTTGCCGACACTGCGAGCTTCGATGGCTTCTGCATAAAGAACTGAAGCCCAGATGGCACCACAACCTGCATTCGTAAGACTCTGGGCATCTTCTGTTTTTCCAGCAGAACGAGCCTCCATGGCTTTGAGAAATAATTCCATTTGCTGCTGACTGAAGTAAGCCGCTTTTTCCCATGCCTCTGCCTCTTCACTCTTGCCAGCAGCACGCACTTTGATGGCTTTTTCATAAAACTCTGAAGCCAAGTAGGCACCACAACCTGCATTCGTAAGACTCTCCGCATCTTCTGTTTTTCCATCAGCACGCGCTTTAAGCGCTTTGAGCAATAATTCTATCCGCTGCTGGCTGAAGTGAGCCGCTTTTTCCCATGCCTCTGCCTCTTCACTCTTACCAGCACTGCGAGCTTTGATCGCTCTTTCGTAATAATCTGAAGCCCAGGAGGAACCATCACCTGCACTCGTAAGACTCTCAACATCTTCTGTTTTTCCAGCAGCACGCGCTTTGATGGCTTTGAGCAATAATTCCATCCGCTGCTGACTGAAGTGAGCCGCTTTTTCCCATGCCTCTGCCTCTTCACTCTTGCCAGCACTGCGAGCTTTGATCGCTTTTTCATAATAATCTGAAGCCAAGTAGGCACCCCGAGCTGTCAACTCAAGACTTTCCGCATCTTCTGTTTTTCCAGCAGCACGAGCCTCCATGGCTTTGAGAAAAAATTCCATCCGCTGCTGGCTGAAGTGAGCCGCTTTTTCCCATGCTGCAGCCTCTTCACTCTTGCCAGCACTGCGAGCTTTGATCGCTTTTTCATAATAATCTGAAGCCAAGTAGGCACCCCGAGCTGTCAACTCAAGACTTTCCACATCTTCTGTTTTTCCAGCAGCACGAGCCTCCATGGCTTTGAGATGTAATTTCATCTGCTGCTGACTGAAGTGAGCCGCTTTTTCCCATGCCGTAGCCTCTTCACTCTTGCCATCAGCACGCGCTTTGATCGCTTTGAGATGTAATTCCATCTGCTGCTGACTGAAGTGAGCCGCTTTTTCCCATGCCGATGCTCTTTCAATCTTACCAGCAGCACGAACTTCTATGGCTTTTGCATAACGAGCTGAAGCCCAGGAGGCACCATAAGCTGCATTTGTAAAGCTCACAACATCTTCTTTTTTTCCATCAGCACGCGCTTTGATCGCTTTGAGATATAATTCCATCTGCTGCTGACTGAAGTGAGCCGCTTTTTCCCATGCCGATGCTTTTTCAATCATACCAGCAGCACGAGCCTCGATTGCTTTTGCGTAACGATTTGAAGCTCTGAAGGCACCTAGGCATGCAGACGAAAGGCTCTCTGCATCTTCTGTTTTTCTAGCAACACGAGCTTGAGCAGCATTCTTGTCATGCTTTTTTTCAGCACTTTTTAATTGGGCTATTTTATCTTTTAACTCTTTTACTTTAGCGATATTAAAGCGTTGCTCCACTTCATGTTGTTCAGGAGTAAAATCATTCAAGCACATCGTTTTTAGTTGCTCTTTTTGTGCAGCAAGCATCTTGTAAAAGTTGCTTTTTGTACATTCTTCAGGTTCTTGTTGGCTCCATCGAATCAGCACAAGGCGCTCTGCCTCCGTAGCGATCTGTTTGATGACAGCTTTTTCTGCTTCCTGAGCTACGTCGAAGGCTTGTTGCTTTTTAGCGCTCAAAGTCCAAGCTTGTTCCCACTGATGACAAGCCCTTATAAAGCGCTGTTGTGCTGTTGTTAAAAGTGCTTCCTGCTCTCGATAATAACGTTTATTTTCCTGCTGCACCTCTTGATGATAAGTGGCGCGTTGGTCGGAAGAGAGGAAGTCCCATCTTGTTGAATCACCATCGTGATAATCTTGAGCCGCTTGTTCGCGTTCTCTTTTTGCGAGGCGTTCTCCTGCCTCCATGGAGCTCTGCCATTGGGTTTCAATCATCTCCAAGCGAGCGGCTTCACGGTGGAAAGCTCGTAAGGCTTTCACATCAGCACGGGCGATCTCTTTATAACGTAAGGCGTTTCGCAAGGCATCATCGGCCCAGAATTCTGCTGTTTGACCACTCCGTTCTTTTGCCGCTTGGGCCATCTTCAGCGATTGTTTAATCCGATAATCCCATGCTGCTTCTACTCCAGGATTCTCTTTCCATGCTGCTTGGAGGGCATGACCTCTGGCAGCAGCTGAATAATTTTGTATTGCAACCTCTTCTAGCTCATCAACCGTGGCATAAAGAGCCTCTGCTTGCGCGCGTACGTTGGGATCTGCACTTCCGTAGGCTTTTTGTGCTTGAACTTTCATGGCGTCAGCCTCTTGGAAAAATTGTGCGAGGACCGCATTTTTTTCCGTGATGACATCAAAGCGATAGGCGGCCGCTTCTTGTTGGTGTTTAGAGGCGATCTCTGTTTCTCCTTGGGGTGAAAGCTCCTCTTCTTTATTTTTTTGATAGGTAGTCTTAAGGAGAAGACGATTGAGGAGTTGATTCACCGCACGATCAGCCGCTTCTAGTTCATTTTTAGCAGCTTCCACAGCAGGATCTTCTGCGCGCTCCTTTTTTTGAATCTCTGAGATGCCTGCCTCTTTGGCTTCTTCTGAAGAGGGTTCTGAAGTTGGTTGAGCAGTCTCTCTTTTTTGAAGAAAGGTATGATATTTTTCTTTTACCGACTTCTTACGTAACGCTTCGATATTTTCCTCTCTATCAGCCAGTAGATACCATTCTTTCTTGGCTGCATCAGCTTTTTCCTTGGCCTCTTCCAGGGCGCTCTTCGCAGCAGCTTTGGCGGAAGGATCACCTTTTTTAACCAATTTAGCATAGTGGACTTTAGCCTCCTTAGCTATCTCTGCAAGATCATCAGCCGCTTTTAATGCGGCCCAACGTTTCTGATCCTCTTCCCAAGTTGTTGTGAGTTGTTCCTCAGCAGCTTCTTCTTTTTCGATGCGGCGTTGTTCTGTGGTGGCCTCCATCGCCGTGCGATCGGCTCTTTTCCAAGCGCTTAGCATCTCTTGCTGGGTAGGAAATAAGAGACCTCCTAAGCTGAGACGCTGCGCCTCTGCCTCTTCTGCTAATCTATTCCACTCCTCTTCTGCCTCATCGGCGAGACGATCAGTTTCTTCTAATCCATTGAGAGGAGGTATCCCAAAAGAACTTTCATCCATCTCACTGCAGCTTTCGGCAATGGTGGTCGGTTTAAAAATGCTTTTTACAAAAGAACCGATGCTGCTAGCCACTGTTGACGCCACGCTCTGTTTGCTTGCCACGCTCTGAGCTTCGCTTTCACGATTGTTGTACGCAGCAAAATTGTTATCCTCAGCCCAGTCAATGGCGGCTTTGACAGCCTGCGATCGGAGCTTATCTGCTTTTTTTCTGGCCTTCCAGCGCGCTTCATCAGCTTCTGTCGGTTCAATGATTTCAGGAATGACTGGACCAGTAAAGGTGAGGTCAAAATTTTTCATCTCGCTGCTTTCTTCTGCAGAGGGTTTAAGATCATTCTCTTCTGAGGAGGAGTGTGCTGTTTGATTAATATCGGAGATCATGGCTGGCGATTGTTTTTTTTCTCTTAATAAGCCACGGCCGCGTTCTTCATGATCGGCATCGTACAGGGCTGGAGGCTCGTTCGCTTCTGCTTCTGATCCTCTTTCTGATAAGGAGGAGGTATCAGCCAGAAGCCGAAGAACCTCTGGCTGATGTTCCGGCCAGATCTTTTTATAAGCCTCCCGATCAGCAGCTGCCTGAACCCGAAGTCGTTCTAAGGTGCGTGTCAGAAACTTTTCTGCCGCATGATAGTTTTTTCGAATGGGGAGGGCCCTCTCTTCCGCTGTGGCAGAAGCAGTATTAGATGCTAAGGCTGCTTCTCGCATCAGCTTAAGATCGCGGCAAGCGGTTTCAAAAGAGTCAAAAGTCACAAGAAATTTTTGCTGTTTTTTTTCAATTTTCTCTTCAAGACCTCGTCTGCTGGGTTCTTTTTCTAATTCATTAAGCTCTTCATTGACCACTTCCACCTCCTCTCTTGCTTCTGCATGTCTTTCCATGGCTGCGTTAAGTCGTTCTTGGTCATGAGCAGCTAACCTTCTTGTACGTGTCGTTGCTTCATGGGCCTCTTGCAAGAGCAGTTCGTGAGGATGCAAGAGGGCTGCCGTATGAGCCTCTTGGTTTCTAATGTTGCGTTCAGAGAATTCCATCCTAGCGCCCCATGCCGCTGCTGCCTCGTTGGCAGCCCAGAGAGGATCTTTCATCCCATGTTCTACAAGAGATTGTTTCCGAGTTTCTTGAGCAAAATAGGGGGCAGGACCCCTATTTTCAACAATTGTTGTCGCCCAAGTCTTCCAAGCAGCGACGTTAAGACTGGTTGAGGGTGGCTTGAGAGACTCTGCCTCCGCCTGTGCGCGCACGCGTGCCTCTACGCGGGCGGCGGCTTCTGCCTGGCGTGCCTCTCGTTCTAAGTTGACAACCTTGGTGTTCACGGCGTTGGCTTGTTGTGCCGCACGCTCTTTTTTTTGTAAGAGCTCCGCTACAACAGCTTCAGCTCGCGTCACTTTAAAATCTTCCCAAACTTCATTGATTAACCCAGTAGCCTCTGAAATGGTCGTCGCCGCGCCAGCCAGTGGAATAGGGCAAGGAACAAAACCGAGACCTTTAGCTGCCAATGCTGACCCTTTTGAGAGGCGTCCTAAAATCGTCTTTTCTAAATCGATATTTTCACGTGCTTCACGAACTTTCTCGCAGAGGTCAACCGCAATGGCATGTAATTCACGTGCACTTCTGGCCTCCTGCTGTGCTACCGTGCGTCCTTCCCACGCTGCTTGTTGCTGTGCCCAGAGCGAATCAGCTTCCTGATAATGGTGCATACTCGCGTTAGGATCTTGAATGGCTATGACTCTTAAGGATTCAGCAATCTCAGCGTGCTGTAACGTGGCTCTATCACCTGGCGTTCTTCTTTCAATCTCATGCCCACCACCACCTAACATCATGGCGGCAACAGCTGCTATCATGGTTGTTACAAGGGCAGCATCTTCACTCTTATCGAGAAGAGCTTCAGGAGTAATGAGGGTGAGAGAGGTAGTATTCTCTGCGAGGATAGGAAAAAAAATATTGTTACACTTAATCACCTGATCTCCATTGGTAACAGCTACTAACATAACACTCTTCCAGGCAGCATATTCTTGTTCTGCTCGTTCACTGACAAAAGAGATCGGAGCTCTCTCTTTTCCAGTAACAACCTGATACACGTAGTCACCTGGGTTTCCTCGACGTGTCAAACAAGCCGCTTCTGGATCAGTAGACATTTTTTCATCATAAAGATGATAAGGGTCGCTCGTTGCTGCTGTATTGAGGAAGGAACAATAGTCAGAGGCTGTCACAAGCAAATCTGCATTTTGTGACTCCGCTAAAGCAGCAGAAAGTTTGGTAATACTTAAAAGCAGCAGCATGGCGATGCTACTTATTTTATAAAGGGACGAGGCTCGCCTCACTAAGCGATGATGATGGCCTATTGTTATTAGGGGTTTTATTTTTTTTATCACAGAGAAGTAATATCCCTAAAAGTGAAAATAAAAATAACTTTTTATCCTAAACAATTTCCACAGGGCATTTTGGTAACGCGTTGAGGAAAGCCTTACCATACGACTTTGTCACCATGCGGCTGTCGAGAACAACCACCATGCCTCGATCGTTTTTATTTCGAATGAGCCGGCCAACGCCTTGACGAAATTTTAAAATTGCCTCTGGCAAAGAATAATCGCTAAACCCATTACCACCGCTTGCCGCAATCTGTTCAACGCTTCGACTAATGGGTGATCTGGTGTTGCAAACGGAAGCCGCGGGAGCAAAATAGGGGTCAGGATTGGAATATGGGCAAGATGCTGTATCAAGCGGGGCCAACATAGAAATCATTACCTTGTCCATATTCCAACCCTGCCCCCTATTTTCAACAATCAATTTCCTCCTTGATATTGACATAACGACTTCTAGCAAAGATAATTTCATCACTTATGCCGCGTTACCTCGATCCAAAAAACGATTTAATCTTTAAGAAAATCTTTGGGGAACATCCCAATCTGCTCAAGAGTTTTCTGAATGCTATTTTACCGTTACCAGAAGATTGCTTTATCGAAAGCCTTGATTATCTAAAATCAGAAAATGTTCCTGCACTTCCTTTCTTGAAAAGTTCCATTGTTGATGTCCGTTGT
>JBIRBD010000186.1:0-2588 GCA_044326465.1 Chthoniobacterales bacterium | reverse complement strand
CATTCGCAACTAAGTTTGATCTACCCATTCGCTCTGTTATCAAACCAGCTGAGGGAAAAGAAAAACCCCTTCCCTATGTTGCTAATAAAAATGGCGTTATTATCAACTCAGGCGCATTAAATGGACTTTCTATCATTGATGCAAAGAAAGCAATGGCTGCATGGCTCGAAGAAAATAACGTTGGTCGCAGCACCATTCAATACAAACTTCGCGACTGGCTTTTCTCGCGCCAGCGTTATTGGGGTGAACCGTTTCCGATTGTTTGGGAAAATGGAACTCATCGTGCGCTCGATGAAAAAGAATTGCCGCTCGAGCCGCCAGCCATGGATGATTTTCGTCCGACAGGAACAGCTGAGCCCCCCCTTGCCAAAGCAAAAGAATGGGTGCGTTATTCAGAAACTGCCACACGCGAATTAAACACCATGCCCCAGTGGGCCGGCTCTTGCTGGTACTATCTGCGCTATTGCGATCCTCGTAACGCAGAGCGCTTTATCGGACGTGATGCAGAGCAATATTGGACTCATTCCGATAAACCTGCCGCAGTAGATTTGTACGTCGGCGGCACCGAACATGCCGTGCTACATCTTCTCTACGCTCGTTTTTGGCACAAAGTTCTTTTTGATCTCGGCCACCTCAAAACCTCAGAACCGTTTCAACGCTTAGTTAATCAAGGCATGATCCTTGGGACAGATGGATACAAAATGTCAAAGAGCCGTGGAAATGTTATCAGTCCAGAAGAAATCATTGCGGAATATGGAGCTGACTCCTTGCGCCTTTATGAAATGTTCATGGGCCCACTGGAACATACGAAGCCATGGAGCACGACTGGCGTCGAAGGCGTCTATCGTTTTCTTTCTCGCGTCTGGCGACTCGGAATGGCAGAAGATGAAAATGGAAATTGGACCGTTACCGATAATCTGGCTGACATTCCTTTCACAACAACACAGCTGCGAATCGTTCATACGACGATCAAAAAGGTCACCCATGACATCAGAGCGTTATCTTTTAATACAGCCATTTCGCAGATGATGGTTTTTGTTAATGAATTCACCAATGCTAAGCCATGCCCGCTAGAAGCCCTTCAAGTCTTGCTACGCCTGCTGAGCCCCTTTGCTCCTCATCTTACCGAAGAGTTATGGTCACAACTTAGTAAAAAATTTAGCTGCTTCCAAGAACTTGGGGCCTCAGCTTCTCAATCCACATGGCCACGCTGGAATGAAGAATATCTCACGCTCAAGGAAGTCACTTACGTTCTTCAAATGAATGGAAAAATTCGCGGCCACCTCACCCTTTTGGCATCAGCCGATAAAAAGGCTGTCGAAGAAGCTGCACTAAACGCACCTGCCATTGCTCCTCACCTCGCCGATAAAAAAATTCAAAAAATTGTCGTGGTACCGGGCAGGCTGGTTAATATTGTTGCGTGTTAGGAGATAGGAGATCAGACCTATCAAAAATAAGAATTTGATAACATCGATGCAACCTCAGTCAATATTTCCGATTTTGATCAGCTAAATATGCTCTTTCTCAAATTCTGAAAAAGATGAAACTTCATAACAAAGCAACCTTTGTAGCTACAGTGGCTTGGATTCCCGCCTTCGCGGGAATGACATTCAGGGGGAGAGGTGGCTTTTTGATTCTGTAGAGACACATCTATTTTTCAAAATATTTTCCGAATGAGCTTCCCATCTCCTATCTCCCATCTCCTAATTATCGCCGGCAATGGAACCTACCCTCTCCTTGTCGCCCAAGCTGCACGAGCCGCCGGCGTAGAGCGGATTGTTGTAGCTGCCTTTGAAGGGGAGACAGATCCAATCTTAGCAGATCATGTGGACCAAATCATTTGGATGCGTGTTGGGCAAGTTGGCAAACTGCTTAAAGCAGCGCGAACAAGTGGTGCTAACGTCGCAATGATGGCAGGACAAATTGCCCCTGCTCATCTTTTTAACCTTCGCCCTGACATCAAAGCACTTTTACTTCTTGCAAAACTCAAAGAACGCAACGCTGAATCCCTTTTTGCAGCACTCGCTAGCGAACTTGAACAAGCAGGCACGACACTTCTTCCGGCCACAACTTTTCTCGAACAATGCCTAACCACACCGGGCCTCATCGCTGGCCCTAAACCACGCGAGCGACTGCTTAACGATATCACGTTTGGTTATAGTATCGCCAAAGAGATTAGTCGGCTCGATATCGGTCAAACAGTGATTGTCAAACGCGGAACAGTCCTTGCTGTTGAAGGATTTGATGGCAGTGATGAAACCATCAAGCGTGGCGGTGCACTTGGCCAAGGAAAAGCCTGTATGGTTAAAGTCTCCAAACCCAATCAGGATATGCGCTTTGACGTTCCTGTTATTGGAACACGAACTTTGGAAACGGCAGCAGAAGCTGGAATTTCCATTATCGCCCTAGAAGCAGGAAAAACATTGCTTCTTGAAGCTGATCATTTGAAAAAAATGGCGCGTGAGATTGGCCTTACGCTTTGGGGAATCTGAAGGAGGCTGAAGGCTGGAGGAAGAAACGTCTATTCGTTAGCAAATAAAATGAAATGATATTTTTTAATTTATTTTAAAAGAAATTTTTCTTCACCT
>JBIRBD010000029.1:0-16049 GCA_044326465.1 Chthoniobacterales bacterium | reverse complement strand
GTATCAGCAGGTGAGTCGATAATCTCTCGACCAAACCTTCCCGCATTGTCCGGAGCTAGCTCGGTGGAGCGTTGTAAGGCAATACGCCGTACATCAGCTACATCATTTCCGGTGACAAAATGAATAGAACTTTTCTTTGGGAGGGGCATCGTTGATATTTTTATAAATCTCTTCGTTTTTTGCTAGGGAGAACAAACCTAACACTCGCATGCGAATGGTATATCGTGGAAAAATCCTAATTCGTCATCCGCGATGAGTATAGTTCAGAATTGCTTTTTTATAAAGTGCTGATCAAATTGTCTGCTAATTATGAAAAAAATATCCATCATTATTATTATTGCAATCGTTACTTTTTTTGGAATTGCGCATTCTTCGCTAGCAATGAGTGCTCACCAACTAGATAAAAAATCTAAAAAAGCACTTGCCGAACTTTATAGGAAAAATCCTAAAGCAGAGGCGCTCGGGAAAAAAGCTGTTGCCGTTTTAATTTTTCCGGAAATCATCAAGGCTGGTTTTATGATTGGTGGGCAGCGAGGAGATGGAGCCTTAATTAGGGGAGGCAGTGTCGTCGGATATTACAACACAACAGCTGCATCGTATGGTTTTCAAGCAGGTATTCAAAAATTCGGATATGCACTTTTCTTCATGAATGAAAAATCGCTTGATTATTTAAATAATAGCGATGGTTTTGAATTGGGTGCTGGACCTAGCATCGTTGTAGTTGATGCTGGCTACGCAAGTTCTTTCTCAACGACAACGCTTCAAAAAGATATCTATGCCTTTTTCTTTAGTCAAAAAGGACTCATGGCAGGCATTGGCATTCAAGGAACAAAAATCACAAAGTTCACGCCAAGTTGGTAGGGATATTGCTCATATCCTTCTAGAAGGATATGAGCTGTCACCTCATCACCATGTCCAAAATTTCACAAGACAGTATCGAGCGCGTTGCTGCCGCAAATGATATTGTTGATGTAATTGGTTCTTATTTTCCTCTGAAACGTGCAGGAACAAACTTCCGTGCGCTCTGTCCTTTTCATCGAGAGAAAAGTCCATCTTTTCATGTCAATCCCATCAGGCAATCGTTTCATTGTTTTGGCTGTGGCGCGGGTGGAGGTGTGTTTCGTTTTGTAATGGATTATGAGCATGTCGATTTTCCAAATGCCGTGCGACGACTTGCTCAGCGTGCAGGAGTTCCATTGCTCGAAGAGTCGGACTCTAAAGATGGAGCCTCACGCGATGCAAGAAGTCGACTTCTTGAATTACATCGCAAGGCTGCAGGTTGGTTTCATCGAAATCTTCTCCGCTCTGCTGCTTCTGTTGCTGCGCGTGATTATTTAAAATCACGTGGATTTACTAAAGAAATTGCTGTTACATGGCAGCTTGGTTATGCGCCCTCCTCTTGGGATGATCTTAAAACCTGGGCGCTTGTAGAAGGTTTTACTCAATCAGAATTAATTGAGGGTGGATTAATAATCCCGCGCGAGCGAGGAGAAACATACGATCGCTTTCGTCATCGCCTTATGTTTCCTATTTGTAATGACTATGGCGATGTCATTGCGTTTAGCGGACGAACGCTTTCATCAGATGATAAGGAAGCAAAATATGTGAATTCTCCAGAAACGCCCATTTTTAGCAAAGGGCGCATTCTTTTTGGAATTAACAAAAGCAAACGAGCCTTGATTCAGAAAGGGGAGGCGATTGTCTTGGAAGGTCAAATCGATCTCATCATGGCTTTCGAACATGGCTTTCAAAATGTTGTTGCACCTCAAGGAACAGCCTTCACTGCGGATCAGGCTCGTTTGCTGAGACGTTTTGTGGAACGCGTTGTTCTCTGTTTTGATTCTGATGCTGCAGGAAAAAAAGCTGTGGAACGCTCTCTACCAGAACTTTTTGCAAGTGGGTGTGAAGTTCGTATTGCACGTTTGCCAGAGGGAGAAGATCCAGATTCAATGATTCGCAAACAAGGTGTCGAGGCTTTTCGGAAAATCATTAGTGATGCAAAAGATTTTTTTAATGATGCTATCGATACTGCTATCACTCATGCGGCTGGTTCTATGGGCCCTGGCGAGGTGGCACTATTAGCAAAACAGCTTGGTGGTTATCTTATGCTTTTACCCGATGCAACGTTAAGGGAAATAACAAGCTCAAGCGTAGCAGCTCGCCTTGGAATTTCTATTGCTGCTCTCAAATCATCTGCTGCAAAAATAATGTTACCTTCCCAAGAGTCTTCTGAAGTTGCTGTGCAGCTAATGCCTCTAAAAATCTCTGCTGGCACAGAGCTCCTATGCCGCCTTGCATTTTTTCATGAAGAAGTACGTGACTGGTTGCGTCTTCAAAAAAACCCGTTTCCTCATGAGCTCGATGGAGAATTACTCTTATTGGAAGAGCTCTTAGAGCAGCTTTCTTTTTCTACTGAAACTTCGGTGGCTGTCGTGTTGGCGCAGCTTTCTCCCAACATGCAGCAGTTAGTTTCATCATGGAATCTTGAAAAAGCAGTATCTGATCCATTAGAAAAAGCAAAAGATGCATGGGTTGGCTTTCAGCTTGCTTATTGGAAGAGCCTGCAAGCAACGTTAACGGCTGGATTAAAAAAGCCTAACATTCAAAATCATGAAATCATTCAAATTCAAAAAGAAATACTTGACCTGCAGAGAAAGATGAACGAGGTTTCAGGGTCCATAAAAGTACTCATCACGAATAAAAAATAAGATTTTTACTTCTTTCTGTCGTCTCTAGCTTTGTTGTCAGAACTTACGTTATGCTTGCATAGCGCCTGGCTTCTTCCCTCGCTTGCTAACAACACAAGTCCGGCGTAAAAAATCTCATTTTCATTCGTTATGAATAATGTGGGCATCCTAGCCTTACTCATTTTTTTAAAGTTTTCAATCCAGTGATCAACAAAAAATATTCAGTGTCTAAAAAAGCTTCCATGTCGCAAAAAGCGCCTCTTAAAAAAGCGCCTGCCAAAAAAGAAAAAGGAATGCCAGAAAAGTCTCCACAGAAAAAAGTTTTGTCAAAAATTTCATCTTTGAGTGTCAAAAAAGAGAAGGAAAAATTAGGGTCTACAAAAAAAGAAGTAACTCTTTCTAAGGTTCCGGAAAAAACACCAAAAAAGAAGGTAGCCGAGATGAGGGTCAAAGGATCTTCAAGTAAATCTAAGACAGTGGTTAAGCCAATTAAGGTAACTGGTATATCTTCTGATTCTGGTGCTAAGACTATTGCCAAGCCAGCCAAGATTGTTTCAATTAAAAAAGAATCGTCTCTAAAAAAAGAAGCTAAAAAAGAAGCTAAAAAAGAGACTGCTCCCACCGAGTATAAGCGCGAAAAAATTGAAGTTGATCCAAAGTCTCGCTCTGTTGCTCGCGCAGAGCTAAAAACACTTCTTCAGGAAAAAATTAGAGAGCTTCTGAAGCTAGCAAAAGAACAAGGATACATTACCTTTGAAGATATTGAAGAATATCTTCCTGTAGAATTCAATGAGCCGGAAGTAATTGAAGCGGTTCTTGTTCAGCTTCGCGCAGTTGAAATTGACATCATTGATTCTTCAGATGTTGATCGCGTCAAGGAAATCAAAAAATCTGACGACGATGATGATAAGGACGATAAGGAAGAAAAAATCGATGGGCGCCTTGATATTTTAGATGATCCCGTTCGAATGTATCTAAAGCAGATGGGGCAAGTTCCTTTGCTAACACGGGAGCAGGAGGTTGAGATTTCCAAGCGGATTGAGGAGGCTGAAATGAAAATGCAAGAAGTTCTCTACCGCTTTGGGTTCATCGCTCACGCTCATATCGATTTGGCACAACGCTTGATGGATGCTCGTGAACGTTTTGATCGTGTGATCCTCGACAAGAAAATAGAAAGTCGCGAACGCTATCTAAAACTTCTTCCTCGGCTTTGCCAGCAACTTCAACGTATTGCAGATGATTCATCTTCTATTTATGTAAAGAAAATTGCCTCTGTAAAAAAAGACCCCCATCCAAAAGATAATCAACAACTTGAAAAAAATATTGTAGAGATTGCAAAGCTTTATCCAAAATTTTTCTTTAAACAAAAAATTATTGAAGATTTTGTAACGCTAGTTGATGAACATGTTGTCACATTACAAAATTTACGATTAGAGGAACAAAAGCATGAACCAAGCAAGCTCGATGCTTCTCGTCGCTTGCGCAATGCACTTAGAGCTCAGCGTGACGAACATCATCGCCGTAATTGGATGTCTACGGAACATTTTGAACTAAAACATAAAGATCTCAAAAAACATTTTCGTACTGCTCTTCGTGCTAAAACAGAAATGGTCGAAGCCAATCTGCGTCTTGTCATTTCGATTGCAAAAAAATATACCAATCGTGGCCTCTCCTTTTTGGATTTGATTCAAGAAGGAAATATGGGCCTCATGAAGGCTGTAGAAAAATTTGAATATCGTCGTGGGTATAAATTTTCAACGTATGCCACATGGTGGATTCGTCAAGCCATCACACGTTCTATTGCCGATCAAGCACGGACCATTCGTATTCCGGTCCACATGATCGAGACGATTAATAAATTAATTCGTGTGCAAAAACAGCTGGTTCAAGAATATGGTCGTGAGCCAACTCCTGAGGAGATTGCTGACGAAATCCAGCTTCCTGTCGAGCGAGTTCGTGCTGTTCTTAAAATGGCACAGCAACCCATTTCATTGCAGGCACCCGTTGGAGATAGCGATGACACAAGCTTTGGCGACTTTATTGAAGATAAATCAGCAGAAAATCCTGCTGATATGGCAGCTATTGTTTTGCTGAAAGATAAAATTAAAGATGTATTGGAGTCGCTGACCGAGCGTGAGCGTCAAGTCCTTGAACAGCGGTTTGGGCTTGTTGATGGTTATTCCAGGACATTAGAAGAAGTTGGAAAACAGTTTCGTGTGACCCGCGAGCGTATTCGTCAAATTGAGGCCAAGGCACTTCGCAAAATGCGCCATCCAACCAGACTTCGCCAGCTCGAAGGTTTTTTAGAGCCAAAGGATCTTTAATTGAATGAGATAATACGTCTAAGGACCTGTTTTCATAGTCTACTGAAGCTGCGATCGACTTCGTCGCGCCGGTGCTCGGAGTATCACGGACCTTAAGTCCACTCTACTCCTGTTCCCCGTCGGCTCCTGGCCGCTCATTAGCCTCAGTGACTGTAAAAATAGGTTCTAAAAACTCCGGAGCGTTATCCATAGACTTGACCGTTTTTTTTAAATATAAATTTATTCTTGCAAAAAAGTTCTCTTTCGGGTTCAGTATCCGTTCTATTTTTAGATTTTGTTGCTTATCTTTTTTGTTTCCAGCTTCGCTCGCGGATTTTGCTAGAAACAAAAAATAAGAGCCTAAAAATTCTGAATCTTGTGCGTAAATCGTATAGGGCAAGTATAACTTGCAAATGCAATTAACCATTTTTTAACTTCGAAACACCTAAGCTGCTCTCTATGCACCCTTTTTTTGCTTCCACTGTTTCCATTGAGGCAGAGCCTATCTTAGTCAGAATTTCTGGGGTGCTCGGATCAAAAGGATGGCTCACTAATTCTATTTTGGTTTCCCTCGTTTTAGTCGCCATGCTCGTGACTTGGGCGCGACGTTCGACACGGCGCATGGAGTTGATTCCTAGTCCAGAACAAAATTTTTTCGAGCTCATTGTTGAGTCGCTTTACACTTTTTTTGAGAGCATTGTCGGTAAGCATATGATTCCAAAAGCCTTTAGTTTACTGGCAACGCTCTTTCTTTATATTTTAGTAGCAAATTGGTTTGGCTTGCTGCCAGGTGTTGGCTCCGTTGGGTGGATTGAGCATGGAGAATTAGTGCCGCTCTTGCGTCCGACGACGGCTGATATGAATACAACCATTGGGTTAGCGATTGTCTTCATGTTTTTTTGGTTTGTTTGGACACTTAAAGAAGTTGGGCCGGTTGCTTTCTTTTATCATATTTTTGGAGTGAAGGGTGGATTAAAAGGTGTGATGGCCTTTGCATTAATGCCGATTTTTTTCTTTGTTGGACTTATTGAAGTAGTCTCTATTTTGATTAGGCCGGTCTCTTTATCGTTGCGACTTTTCGGAAATGTCTTCGCCGGTGAAAATCTCCTAAATACAATGATATCAATGGGAAAAATTTTACATTTCCCAATCTGGCTGGCTCATGCTACGAGCGTATTACTTCCGATACCATTCTATTTTCTGGAACTTTTTATTGGATTGCTTCAAGCGTTCGTTTTTGCTCTTCTTTGTTCTGTTTATCTCAGCCTTTCGACGAGTCATGATGAACAAGAGGCTGAAAATCATTAAGGCTTCTTTGAAAACTCTACTTTTGCTAATAAGTTGCTTTGTTGTTCCAATGCTCCAAGACTCATGTATTATTGAGATACAGCGATTTTTATGCTTTGGGACTCTTTCCGCTTTTATTAGCAAAAAGAATTTTTACAGAAATCTCTTGTTACCTACTCTTTAATTTAAACTTAAAAAATTTTTGCTTTTGGGACCGTGCTTCGCGTGCGGACAGGAGCGAGAAAACATCAACAAATAAAATACAACTATGTTACATTTAATCGCAGACGCTGTTGTTTCTGGCGTTACAGGTAGTTTCACACTCGCTGTTGCAGGTGCAGGCGCCGCTGTCGGTATTGGAATCATCGGAGCAAAAGCCGTAGAGGCTGTTGGTCGTAATCCAGGTGCTTTTGGTCGTGTTCTAACACTCGCAATTATTGGTATGGCTCTTGCTGAATCGATCGCGATTTATGCATTGATTCGTGCATTCAGCGGTCAATAACTCTTGACGTTGTTTTACAACGTCGTAAAGAGTGGCGAATAATGAGTCTTTTTAATGCTCTAGCTATTGTGTTATTTGACATATTTTTTCACGGGCTACTTAATAACTATTTTCAGAAATTATTTTTAATAAAAACAGAACAAGTAAATTCTATACTTTAAAACGATATTCAAAATATAACTGAATCTAATAACTCCTTATTCTTTATTCGCCAACCTTTACGGCGTTGTTTAACAGCGCCACTTATCTTTTTTTCGTATGAAAGTACTTACTGATCTCTTTGAAAATTTTGGAATTGACTGGCCTAAGTTTTTAGCGCAGACAATTCTTTTTCTTATCGTCTATTTCGTTTTACGTCGCTTTGCTTTTGCCTCTGTGATTTCGATGTTGGAAGAGCGTCGTCGTCGGATTGAGGAAGGTCAGCTTAATGCAGAAAAAATTAAGAAGCAACTTGCTGAAGCTGAAGTTCGCTACGAAGAAATTTTACGTAAAGCCAATAATGAGGCTAAGGCGATGATTGAAGAAGTTCGCCTTGCTAACGAAGCAGCAACAACAAAAGAAACTCAACGTGCTATTAAAGATGCCGAAAGTATTATTGCCCGCGCTCAAGAATCACTTGCTATCGATCGTCAGCGGATGGTCCAGGAAGTGAAAAAAGAAATGCTCTCACTTGTTATTGCAACAACAGCTAAGGTCGCTGGAAAGGTTCTTACAGCAGAAGATCAACAACGCCTCAGCCAAGAAGCGGCCGCATCTATGCTTGTAGCGTAGATGACACTAAGTGACTATTTCAAATTACAATAAAGAAACAGGTGGTCCTCTAAAAAAATTCTGACTCTATTTTCAAAATTTTTGAATTCTTTAAAATCTTTTCAACTTTCTAACCTTTTTTAATGAAAATTTCACGAGAAGCTCAACGCAATGCACGCAAGCTCTTTGATGCTTCGCTTGTCGATGGTCGTCTTGATCACGCCATTAGCCTTGCTGCAGCCGAGACTATTGTGACAGCTAAGCCACGCTATTTTTTTCAAATTCTTAAAGAGTTTGTTCGCTTGACTCGATTAGAATTAGATCGCCATCAGGCAGTGATACAGAGCGCTGTTCCACTCAATGATTCCTCGCAAATGATTATCACGAACGCATTGAAAGCTCGTGATCCACAAGTTGAGATTTCTGTTGTCGTAAATCCTTCTCTTATAGGAGGTACGCGGATTCGCCTTGGAAGTGATGTTTGGGATGGAACTATCCTTTCACGACTAGAAAAAATTCAGGCAGCATAAAAAGGTTGAAGAGTTGAAATGTCGAGGAGCTTAGAAACTGATACAAATCGAAACAAACCAACCCTTTTTAAAACAAAAATTTATGCCACTATTTTTCAAAACAAATTTTCTTCTTAAATTCTTTAAATCTTTTCAACCATCCAACCATTCAACTCTCCAACTGCCTCGATAGAGGCTTTAATTTTTCCTATGAGCAACCTCTTACAAGAACTTGAACAAAAAATCGGCGCGCTGCGCGATTCCTCCGTTACCAAAGCTAATGTCGGCGTTGTCCGTGAAATCGGAGATGGCGTTGCCCGCATTGAAGGTCTCAGTGGCGTCATGCTTAATGAAATGTTAAAATTTCCAGGCGATGTTTACGGATTGGCTCTAAATCTTGAAGAAACAGAAGTAGGTGCTGTTATTCTTGGGGACTACACAAAAATTAGTGAGGGTGATGAGGTCACGACAACAGGGCGTTTGCTCCAAGTTCCCGTTGGTAAAAAATTATTAGGTCGCGTTGTTGATGCACTTGCTCGTCCAATTGATGGCAAAGGTGAAATTGGTTCGACCGAATTTTATCCTGTAGAAAAAATTGCACCAGGCATCATCAAACGTCAAAGCGTTTCGCAGCCTGTACAGACAGGTATTATGGCTATTGATGCAATGGTTCCAGTGGGTCGCGGTCAACGAGAGTTAATCATTGGCGATCGTTCCACAGGAAAGACGGCCATCGCAATTGATACCATTATTAATCAAGCTCGTATCAATCGTGCAGGCGAAGAGAGTGGCGATCCAAGTTTCCGTCCGCTTTATTCTATCTACGTTGGTATTGGCCAACGCGTTGCTAATATTGCGCGCGTTGTCTCAGCACTTGAAGAAAATGATGCCCTTAAATATACGATCATAGTGGCTTCTACAGCCTCCAATGCTGCTGCCGATCAATATATTGCTCCGTTTGCTGGTGCTGCAATGGGGGAATGGTTCATGGACCATGGAATGGATGCCTTGATTGTATTTGATGATCTTTCAAAACATGCTGTTGCCTACCGCCAAATTTCACTGTTGCTCAAACGTCCATCAGGCCGTGAAGCTTATCCTGGAGATGTTTTCTATCTGCACAGTCGTTTACTTGAGCGTTCTGCACGTCTCAGCGAAAAGGCAGGAAACGGTTCGCTGACAGCATTGCCAATCATTGAAACACAAGCAGGCGATGTTTCTGCTTATATTCCAACCAATGTTATTTCAATTACCGATGGTCAAATTTACCTTGAGACCGATCTTTTCTATCAAGGGATTCGTCCTGCTATTTCGGTGGGTCTTTCGGTTTCTCGTGTCGGTTCTGCCGCTCAGATCAAAGCGATGAAGCAAGTTGCTGGTAAACTTAAAGGTGATTTGGCCCAGTTCCGTGAATTGGCAGCATTTGCACAATTTGGTAGTGATCTTGATGCACGAACAAAAGCGCAACTCGAACGTGGTCAGCGTATCGTCGAACTTTTCAAGCAGACTCAATACAATCCTCTAGCTGTTGAGTTGCAGGCAGTGATTCTTTGGGCGATGCAGAAGGGATATTTCAATGATGTTACTGTTGATAAAGTCAAAGAATATCAAAACAAAATGTCAGAGTTTTTAACAACACGTAAAGCCTCTATCTTGGCTTCTGTCCTAGCAAAAAAGGCGTTTGATGAGGTTATCGAAAAAGAACTTACGGCAGCTTTAGATGAATTCAAAACAATAACACGCTAACGTTGGATAGTTGAGCTATGGACTGTTGGTGGAGTTCTAGGTTATGGCCTTTGGACTACTAGGTGAAAAAATTTATCTAAGCAAAAATTAAAATTAACAATTTCTGAAAAGCATAAATCGAATAAATTTTTTTTTGATAATAATCGTTTTTCTTGCATAAGCATAGCCCAATATCCGATCTCTTGTCTATCGATGTAGTTTATTCATTAAAATAAAACTTCACAACCACGCTTTAATCATAGTGATAAATAAAAATTTTACAGGCCATAGGCCATAGACCAGAACCCCATTTATGGCAAACACTCGCGACATCCGACGACGTATTAAGTCGGTTAAAAACACATCCCAGATTACGAAGGCCATGGAAATGGTTTCGGCATCGAAGATGCGCAAAGCACAGCAGGCAGCCATCACTGGGCGCCCTTATTCTGAGTTACTCAATAGAGTGCTTGTTTCCTTACGTGATCGGGTTGATGCTGTTGCTCATCAGCTATTAGCCGTGCGTGAGGTGAAGAAAACATTAGTCTTGCTAGTCACTTCTGACAAAGGTCTTTGCGGTGCTCTCAACACCAATGTTCTTCGTGAGGCTTCCTTTCTTAATAAAGAGACCACTGATTTTGTTGCCGTAGGTCGTAAAGGTGCATCTTTCCTGGCTCGCACCGGACGTCACATGATTGCTGATTTTCAACTTAGTGAGCGACCAACCTTTTTACAGACCAAAGCGATTTCAAAATTCTGTCTCCAAAAATTTCTCTCAGGTGAGGCTGATAGCGTAAAAATTCTTTACCCAAAATTTGTAAATACCTTGATTCAGCGTCCCATTACGAGTGAACTTTTACCAATCACTGCCGAAAAAGCGCAAGGTATGATTCCTTTGCAGAGTCCTGCAACGGGAGGTAGAGATCTTTCTAAGATTGCTCCTAATGATGAACTCCAAGGAACTCAGGGGACGTCAAATCGTAGTGGACTCACTCCTCCTGAGGATGTCAATGTAAGCACAACGCAGCAATTCTCATCAGAGGTAGACCTTCCAAAGGACTCTATGGGAGAATATATTTTTGAGCCTGATGCAACACAGGTGCTCGATGCTATTCTTCCATATTCCTTTCACTTTGAAATTTTCCAGAAAATTCTCGATGCACGTGCATCAGAACAAAGCGCACGCATGGTTGCAATGAAGGCTGCTACTGATAATGCGAAGAGTCTCGTCAAGGATCTCACACTTGAATATAACAAAGCTCGCCAAGCCGCAATCACGACAGAGCTTCTTGAAATTTCTACTGCTCAAATGGTTTTGGGATAAGACTGCCAAGCCACAAAAAGAAAAAAATGAATATCCACAAAGAACATAGAGAGCAGAAAGAAATTTTATTTAAACCCTCTTTGGTAGTAGATTTTTTTCTCCACGTCCTCTCTGTTCCTTGTCTCTATTCATTGTCAACGGTCGTGTTAGCAGCTTAAATTTTCAACCTTAACTTCAACTTCCAACTTTAAAAATGAACAATACTGGTAAAATCGTTCAAATCATCGGCCCCGTTATTGATGCCGAGTTTGACCCCAAGAATGGCCCATTGCCAAAAATCTATGACGCGCTCGAAGTCGACCATATCTATGAAGGTGTTCCTTTCAAAGTGACTCTCGAAGTCCAACAGCAGCTGGGTGAAAATTGGGTGCGTGCAATTGCAATGTCTTCAACAGAAGGATTGCAGCGTGGATTGCCAGTAAAAGCTCTTGGCAAGCCAATCTCCGTTCCTGTGGGTGAGGGAGTTTTAGGTCGTATCATGAATGTAACTGGCGAACCAGTTGATGAGCGTGGTCCGATTGAAGCGACAAAGTTTTATCCTATCCATCGTGAAGCTCCTGCTTTAGTGGACCAAAATACAAAGTCGGAAGTTCTCGAAACTGGTATTAAGGTTATTGATCTGATTTGTCCATTTACCAAAGGTGGTAAAGTCGGTGCTTTCGGTGGCGCTGGTGTTGGAAAGACTGTTGTCATTATGGAGCTCATTAATAATATTGCCAAAGGTCATGGCGGTTACTCGCTCTTTGCAGGCGTAGGTGAGCGTACGCGCGAGGGTAATGATCTCTACCATGAAATGAGTGAGGCTGGTGTTATTGTGCAAGAAGAACTCAAGAAGTCAAAAGTTGCTCTTGTTTATGGGCAAATGAACGAGCCTCCAGGTGCTCGTCTTCGTGTAGCGCTGAGTGCTCTCTCGATGGCTGAATATTTTCGTGATGAGATGAATCAAGACGTTCTTCTCTTTATTGATAACATTTTCCGTTTTTCTCAAGCTGGTGCTGAAGTTTCTGCGCTCTTAGGACGTACGCCAAGTGCTGTTGGGTATCAGCCGACGTTAACTTCTGAAATGGGTGATCTTCAAGAGCGTATTAGCTCAACAAAAAAAGGCTCTATTACTTCATTTCAAGCGGTTTATGTTCCTGCTGATGATTTAACTGATCCAGCTCCCGCAAATACTTTTGCTCATTTAGATTCAACGATCGTGCTTGAACGTTCGATTGCTGAGCTGGGTATTTATCCTGCAGTTGACCCTCTCTCATCGACTTCCAAAGCCCTTTCTGCTGATATTGTTGGCGAGGAGCACTATAGTGTTGCGCTTGGAGTTCAAAAAGTTTTACAGCGCTACAAAGATCTGCAGGATATTATTGCAATTCTTGGAATGGATGAATTATCTCCTGAAGACAAACTTACTGTTCATCGGGCTCGCAAAATTCAACGCTTTTTGAGTCAGCCATTCCACGTTGCAGAAATCTTCACAGGTACGCCAGGACAATATGTTCCAATTGCTGACACGATTCGTGGATTTAAAGAAATTTTGGAAGGCAAACATGATGACGTTGATGAAGCTGATTTCTACATGAAGGGTGGCATTGATCAAGTATTGCAAAAAAGTTAAGGGGTTTAGGCGTTGAGAGGTTGAGGGATTTAAGAAAGTCAGAAAAGTTTACTTGGTTCAAAATTACAGGGCCTATTGAAAACGACAAAGCTGACCTCAATAAAAAGAAATAAATTCAAACTACAAATTTTAAACTATCACGATAGCGCTTTGTAATTGCTCATCTCCTTCTGGAGATAAGCAATGGTTGTTACAGTGCTTTTTAAAACATCTCAACTCCTCAATAGCCAAAGTTTCCGCAATTCAACCTCTCAACTTCTTCGCATCTATCATGTCCACACTTCAATTAGAAATTGTTACTCCCGAAGCCCTTATCTATCAGGCCGAAGTCGAAGGGGTCGTTGTTCCTGGAGTCGAAGGCGAACTTGGAATATTGCCACAGCATGTACCTCTTATGACGCAGATCTTGCCTGGTGAGTTGCGGATTCAAAAAGGCAAAGAAGAGCTCCGTCTTGCCGTAGGAGAAGGATTTCTTGAGGTGCTTCCTGATCGTGTCTCTATCTTGACGGATATGGCGATTGCTGAGGCTGACATTGATGAACATGCTGCCGAAGCAGCCGTAGCTCGCGCTGAAAAAGAGATGCGCGAACAATCTCTCGGCGATGAAGAGTTGGCCACTGTGCAGGCTGCTTTGCAACGCTCACTCGCGCAGCTTCGTGTAAAACGCAGGCATCATCATTGATTAGGAGATGCGAGGTAGGACATAGGAGATGGGAACTTCTCATTAGAAAAATATTTTTATGATGTTACAGCATCTTTAAAATCAAGAAACTTATGTTGAGGTCAAAACTTAAGACATAAGCCACACTTTGATTTTTTGATGTTTTATATACCAAACAAAAAAAGATTCTTTTTTTTAATTTGCCTTAGGAAAAAATCCCTATCTCCTATATCCCATCTTCTATCTCCTGTTTTTAAATCTGAACCGTATAATTTTTTTTGATGCAAGTTATCTATTAAATTTAAAATGAATAAACTCGTCCTCATTCGTCACGGTGAAAGTCTTTGGAATCGCGAAAATCGTTTTACTGGTTGGACTGATGTGGAGCTTACAGAAAAAGGAATTGAAGAAGCGAAGGCTGCAGGTCTTCTCCTAAAGCAGGAAGGATTCACTTTTGACATTGCTTTTGTTTCTGTTCTGAAGCGTGCATTGCGTACGCTTTGGATTATTTTAGATGAACTCGATGAGCTCTGGATTCCTATGGAAAAGTCATGGCGTCTCAACGAGCGCCACTATGGTTCATTGCAAGGATTAAATAAAGCGGAGACCGCCGCAAAATATGGGGATGATCAAATTCTCATCTGGCGCCGCAGCTACGATGTTCCACCATTACCTCTTGAAATTTCTGATGAACGCTGGCCGGGACATGATCTGCGTTATGACGATGTCCCTAAAAAAGAATTGCCGCTCACAGAATGTCTCAAAGACACCGTGGCTCGTGCTCTTCCTTATTGGGAAGAAAAAATTGCGCCTGCGATTCGCAGTGGAAAAAAAGTAATTGTCACGGCGCATGGAAATACCATTCGTGCTTTTATGAAACATCTCGATCAAATGACTGAAGAAGAGATTTTGCATGTCAATATTCCAACAGGAGTTCCGCTGGTTTATGAGCTGGATGATAATTTAAAACCTCTCCGTCATTACTACCTTGGCGACCAAGAAAAAATTCATGCCGCAATGAAAGCGGTTGCTTCGCAAGGAGTCCTCGCTCAGTCAATGGCATCAACGTAATTGCTCATCTCCTTTTGAAGATAAGCAGTGGTTATTGGTTCTCGGTTGATAGTAAAGAAACAACTTTTTTCTGAGCTGCTAAAAAAGAAGCATTGCCCTAAGAGGCTGATAAATTGGATTTTTAAAAATAAGCCCCCACCGTTTTTAGGACAAATCATTCGAACAAAAACAACCAACAATCGACAACTTCTTGCTCCTCTTCTTCGCCAGAAGGAGATGAGCAATTACAATTTTTCTAATGGCCTTCCTCAACTCACATTATCTCAAATTAAAAGCGGGATATCTTTTTCCTGAAATTGCGCGACGTGTTAAAGAATTTATCGATACTCACCCTGAGGCGGCATCACAACTGATTCGCTGTGGCATTGGTGATGTGACCGAACCTCTTCCCTTAACTGTTCGGAATGCAATGCACTCAGCGGTTGATGAAATGGGTCTGCGCAGTGGTTTCCATGGTTATGGTCCTGAGCAGGGATATGATTTTTTACGAAGTGCAATTGTTGAACATGACTATCGAGCAAAAGGAATCAACGTAGAAGAGGATGAAATTTTTATTTCGGATGGTTCTAAATGTGATGGAGGAAATCTGCTCGATATTTTAGGAGCAGATCATCGCATCGCCGTTATGGATCCAGTTTATCCCGTCTACGTTGATACTAACGTGATGGCAGGTCATACAGGCGAGGCGCGTGAAGATGGTTCCTATGAAAAATTAGTTTATCTCGAATGTACGGCAGAAAATGGTTTTGTGCCTGATTTGCCAAAAGAAAAAGTCGATATCATTTATCTCTGCTATCCGAACAATCCAACAGGCGCCGTTGCTTCCCGTGAAGCTCTTGAAAAATGGGTCGCTTACGCCCGTGCGCACGAGGCCATCATTCTTTTTGATGCAGCTTATGAGGCTTACATTCAAGATCCAGGAATTCCGCATTCGATTTATGAAATTCCAGGAGCCCGGGAATGTGCCATTGAGTTGCGTAGTTTTTCAAAAAATGGTGGTTTTACCGGTGTTCGCTGTGCTTTTACTATTGTGCCAAAGGAGCTTATGGCATCTACTCTGCAAGGCGATCGGCGTCCGTTGCACCCGCTCTGGCATCGACGCTTCACGACAAAATTTAATGGCGTAAGCTATATCACTCAGCGTGGCGCAGCCGCACTTTATACAGAGCAAGGCCGTGCTGAAGTGAAAGCCCTTGTTGATTATTATAGCGGTAATGCAGCCATTCTCCATGAAGCTGTAACGGCTGCAGGTATGAAAGTCTATGGTGGAATCAATGCACCTTATCTCTGGGTTAAAAATCTAGGCGGAGAAAGTAGCTGGCAACTATTTGATCGTTTGTTGAAAGAAAAAAATATCGTTGTTACGCCTGGAAGTGGCTTTGGACGGGCCGGCGAAGGCTATTTCCGAATTTCTGCGTTCAATAGTCGTGAAAAAGTTATAGAGGCGGCTAAACGGCTAGTTCAACGCTAGAAATTTTTTTGAAAAATAGGGTCACGGGGGAATGGCACTAAGTTAAGGCGATTTTGGGATTGATAATCACAAAAAAATAAAAGAGAAATTTACCTAAAAACGGTAATGGATCGTGGTAAATTAACGTAATATGCTCAGCCTCAAAAT
>JBIRBD010000039.1:0-13920 GCA_044326465.1 Chthoniobacterales bacterium | reverse complement strand
CGACTGGATAAAGAAACCAGCGGTTGCATCATCATTGCAAAAAACAACACCACCCACGCAGCACTGTCTCAACTTTTTTCTGATCGAAAAATTCAAAAAACTTATCTTGCCGTCGTCGTTGGAGTACCACGCCAGCGCAAAGGGACGATTAACCTCCCCATCGGCCGTCATCCCATCCAACGATTTAAAATGACAACACGCCGCCTGCCTGAAGGACGTGAAGCCATTACCGATTATGAAGTTCTAGCAAAGACACCTACCCACAGCCTTGTTGCTTGCAAACCTCACACAGGCCGCATGCATCAAATCAGAGTACATCTTCAAAATCTAGGCCATCCAATTGCTGGCGATCCCCTCTATGGCAAACGAGAAGAGTTAAATCGTCACCTTCTCCATGCCTGGAAAATTGAATTCCATCATCCGCAGAGTGGAGAACTCATCGTTTGTGAGGCCCCCTTGCCAAAGGATTTTCTACTGGTCGTTCCATGGAAGCCAAAGACGTAAATGCTCATCTCCTTCTGGAGATAAGCAATGGTTATTGGTTCTCGGTTGACCGTGAAGAAATAACCAACAACCGACTTTTTACCTTCTACCGCTCATCCCTTTTTCCTCTCTCCTAAATGAACTTTCAAGATGCCCTGCAAGTCACTGAACCCCTTCTAAAGGCCATGCAAAACAATCTGCGTGCAAAACCGAAAGCATCTACTAGCAGCTTAGAAAAACTTCTAAAAATGAAGTCGCCAAAAAAAGAGATACCACTGCCTGAAAAAAAAGAACCTATTGCTTCAATAGCCCTCACTCCATCATCACTGATGATGGAAGCTAATCCCGATCGAGTAAAAAAATTAGAGGCGTTAAAAAAACAAGCCCTCGCCTGTGTTCGTTGTCCTAACCTTGTTTCTAGTCGTACACAGGTTGTCTTTGGGGTTGGTAATCCGACGGCAGAATTAATGTTTGTTGGCGAGGCTCCTGGTGCTGACGAAGATTTGCAAGGCGAACCTTTTGTTGGAAGAGCTGGCAAACTTCTTACAAAAATTATTAACGCGATGGAATATCAACGTGAGGAGATTTTTATTGCGAACGTTCTCAAATGCAGACCCAATATGCCTCCGAATACATCAGGCAATCGCAAACCAACACCTGATGAAATGGCAACGTGCGTGCCATGGCTTATTGACCAGATCAACCTTATCAAACCACGCGTCCTTGTTGCGCTCGGAGCAACGGCTGTTGAGGGCCTCTTAGGAAGACCGATGACGATGCGTGAAGCACGTGGTAACTGGTTTGATTTTCATGGTATCCCTCTCATCGCGACCTACCATCCGGCTTATCTTTTGTACAGCCATTCCTTAACGGAAAAAAGAAAAGTCTGGGAAGATATGTTGCAAGTTCTCGAAAAGCTAGGCCGTCCTATTAGCGATAAACAACGTGGCTATTTTCTCGCTCAATAAAAAAGGAAGCCAATTTCCTTATTTTCTTTGCCGTAAAATAACGCGGCTCATTTTTCGCCTGTTTTGCCGTGTTCATTTGGTAACGCTTGAAACTCCCCCGCAATATGGTCCTTGTATTGTGGCCTCCAACCACATCAGCCATTTTGAACCAACTATTATTAGCAGTTTTTTTTTGCGACCTTTGGATTGGATAACAATGGAAGAATTATTCCATCACCCTTGGAGTAAGAAATTTTTTTTATCCCTCAATGCCATCCCTGTTAATCGTCTTGGAAATAACCCTTCATCACATCGCAAGTCGCTTCGAACTATTCTTGAGCGACTCGCTCAGCAAAGAATGGTTGGCATTTTTCCAGAAGGAGGCATTCGCTCACAAGCCGCCTCCATCCTTGAAGGAGCGCCCATGAAACCTGGCCTAGCCTCGATTAGTATCCTCTCGCAGGCACCCATTGTTCCCTGTGTTGTTCTTGGAAGCGACCGTCTTTATCATGCTGCAACTTGGTTTCAACGCCCTTCCCTCTGGATCATTATTGGAAAAAAAATTCTGCCTCCTTCCAAAAAAGCCACCGCTGAGGAAAAAAAAAGTTTTCAAGAACAACTCAGTGCTGTTTTTCCTACGCTTCAAGCAGAGCTTTGTCAGCGTTTTCATCTCAGCCATAACGATCTTCCTAAGGCATTTAAAAATTCGTAGCTGCTCAGCAGAGCTAAACTACCGAAATAGCCACAAAGAACGTGGAGAAAAAACTGTGTGCCTCTCTCTGTTCTTTGTGGCTATTCTGCTTCTTTTTCTTCTGCTCTTTGGCGGTTATTTTTTTATTTAGAGCAGTTACAGAAACTCTAAGTACTTGAATGACCTAAGAAAAAATCCTGTAGCCTGTTACTGACCCCTTTTTTTCCCATGATTAACAAACTTCGTTATCAATCCATGGATACCATACTCTATGGAATGATGAACTGGATCCATTGGAAGCTTCGTCGCAATGCAACAACAAAAGAACTTTTAGAGGCTTACCTTGATGCATGCACACCACTAAGTCGTGAGCGCTATTTTTTGACAGAGCCAATGGAAGAGGTCACTCTACAAACTGATAGAATCAGCTGGAAAAGTCCTCATCAAGATTCCTACATTGAGAACAACCAGGCACAAGCCCTTTTTTTTCCAGCATTCTCAGGTGATCGCTGCGCACCAACATTGATTATTCTTCATGCTCTCATGTCGGTTAATGATAGAGGATATCGACGTATTGCAAAAAAAATGAATGCACAAGGCTGGAATGTTCTTCTCCCTCATTTGCCATTTCATTATTCTCGTTGCCCAGAAAAACATTCGAGCGGTTCCCTCGCCATCACTGCTGACCTTGTACGCAATGGCGAGACACTTCGCCAAGCGGTTAAAGAAATCAGGCAGCTTATGCATTGGTCAAAAGCGCAAGGCTCTTCTAGAATTGGCCTTCTTGCAACAAGCTATGGCGGATGGATTGCATCGCTTATCATGTCATTAGAACCTGTGGATTTTGCCATTCTCTTGCAGCCCATTGTAGACATCAATCATGCCATGTTTCAAAGTCCACTATCGCGCATCATGGCTTATTTACTAACTTCGCGAGGCATCACAGCAGAACATCTCCATCGCCATGCTCACCTTACAGCTCCCCAGCAAGGCCTACCTCAATGCTTAGGAGAACGATTGATGATCATCGGTGGGACTTTTGATAAAATTTCTCCACCTCACCATCTTCGTAATTGTTGTGAAAAGTGGAATGGCGCTCTTTACCACGAAGTCCCTCAAGGCCATTTTGGATTTCGTGCCATGAAGCTGGCGCTTGAGTTGATGGATAAATTTATTTAAAGCCTAAGAAATGATCACTCCTTTTTTCAAAAAACTCTCCTCTTTTTTAGAAAGGGAAGTTGCTCCCATTGCCTATCAATTAGACGAAGAGGCCGATTTATTTAGAAAATTTCATGAGCGCTTTGTTGATCTTGGCAGCCTGAATTTTTTGATTCCTCAATCTTTAGGTGGCCTCGGTGGTGAAAGAAGAGAGTGGATTGAGTACAATGTTCTTATGGCACAATACTCGGGTGCCTTACTTTTTTTGCAGGCGCAACATCAGTACTCTGTTTCTCGATTGAAAAAATTATTGCCTGACCCGCGCGTAGAAAAAACATTGCGCTGGCTTGCCGTAAGCAAGCAAGGGATTGGGCTGGCATTAGCCAAAAATAAAAATCTCTTTCACGTTGCATCAACCGATGAGGGCTATCATCTCTCAGGCACCTTGCCTTGGGTAACCGGGCTCGATTATTTTTCTCATCTCCTTCTTTCTTTTGAACATAATGGAATGCTTTTTTACACGCTGCTTCCTTTTCAGGCTCTCAAGCGGAATGAGGGCAATCTTCTCATGTCACCAAAAATTGAAACGGCAGTTTTTAATTCGATAAGTAGTAACAGCATGAGGCTAGATCATTGGTTCATTAGCCATGATGAAATTATTTTTTCTCATCCGATCGTTCCTAAAAAACCAATCGAACATCCGAGTGTTTATAATCTAGCGGGTGCCGCCAAGGCCTTATTAAAGGAAGCGCTCCAGGGAAAGTATGGGAACCTTCCTGAAGTTAAAAAAACGCATGGGCAATTGAGTAATTCCTGGAACGAATATTATCACCGCATCCTTGAAGATAAAACATGCCCACTAACACTAAGAGCAGAAGGAGTGGAGCTTGCCGAGCGATGCGTTCTATTAAGCCGTGTTGCCTGCGGAAGTGTTTCTGTATTGAAATCCCATCCCGTTGCACGATTGAGTCGTGAAATTTGGCAATATACGATTGCCGGATATTCCGAAGAACAACTCAAGGCTTATTTGATGGCACTCGTTTAAGACGAACGGGGCTAGAAAGTAGCACTAAGTTAACCTAAAAACGGTAATGGGAGTTAAAAACATTTTGAGGCTGAGCATATTGCGCTAATTTACAACGATCCATTGCCGTTTTTAGTAAATGATGTTTCAGAATTACAAACCGATATAAAAATAGCGTCATTCCCGCGGAGGCGGGAATGACGCCTGGGGAGGAATGGCGAGATGCTTTCTAAAGGCTTTTGCTGGTTTGAAAAGCAATCCCAAAAGCCTCTTAACTTAGTGCTACTTTCGGCAGCAACCTGTAAACCTGCAACTTACTTCCCCTGCTCTGCATGCCCAAGCGCAGCTGCCAGAGCCTCATCAGCGAGTGTTTTTAATGCGATTACTTCCGTTAGCAGTGGCTTAGGATTTTGCTCCATGATGCCACGCATTGTTTTTAACTTTGCGGTGAGCTCGAGAACAAGCGGCCGTTTTTTCACACGTGGACTAAGGGTATCCATCCGCTCAATGAAATAATCAACTATTGGAAGACGAATAAGCGCGGCTGCTTTTTCTTGCGTATAGTGATCGGTTACCACATGAGAGGCTAATTGAAATCCACGCAACCAGCCGCCAAGGCTGATAAGATCAGCCATTTCTCCATCATGTAATTCAATCATTGATTCCTCTACCTCACCCTGGCAACGATTCAATTCCTCACGTAGGCCTTGCCAATCACCACGATCACTTAACTCAAAAAGACTTTTGCTGTGATACGTCAATTGTTGGCCGGCGGCAAGGACATGCGCCTCTTTGATCAAGGCTTGTCCGATTTCAACGATGAGTTTTTGCTGACGCGCGATTGTTGCCACAAAACCATCGGCTACCAATGCTCCAAATTGCAACGCCGTTTGCAAACGATTACTAAAGGTGGCTCCCTTATCAAAAGCTCGTATCATTTCAACCGGTGGTGGTTGAAAAACTTCGAGATCGCTAAAAATTTTTCCAACAAGCGGTGTTGTTATGTTGTTGACCCCAAGCTCTTCAAACATGTGCTCGCGCGCGCTATCGTTAAATGCATCATCTCGTTTTCCCTCTTGTTGCTTCTTTTCCACCTGCGCAGCTCCAATGGAAACAAATCCAAAGAGAAAAAATAGCAGCATGGCAATTGATCTGTTTTTCATTTTTTAGAGATATCATATATACCACTAGCGTGCGAGTCTCTCAGACTACGAATGACTAACTTTTTTCCATGACGCTTTTATCTCAACTTCAATCCATTGGCCAGGCAGCTCGCGATGCCGCTTCTATTTTAGCTTCCTCTTCAACGGAGAAAAAAAATACCGCCTTACTTACAATGGCCCATCAGTTGCTGCGCGATCAGGCTGAAATTCTTTCGGCCAATGAAAAAGATCTCACAGCAGCCGCAGAAAAAAACATGAGCCTTGCCATGTTGGACCGCTTAAAACTCGATTCCAAGAGGCTTCATGCCGTGGCTGAAAGTATCCGCACAGCAGCGACGCTTCCCGATCCTGTTGGAAAAATTTTACGCCATTGGAAACGCGAAGATCATTTGGATTTTGAAAAAATAACCGTCCCCATAGGCGTCATCGGCATCATTTATGAGTCACGTCCCAACGTTACCGCTGATGCCGCCGTTCTTTGTTTAAAGGCTGGCAATGCCTGTATCTTACGTGGTGGCTCAGAGGCATTTTACTCCAACATGGCCATCGCCGCCTCATTACAACGTGCGCTACTTGTAAGCAATCTTCCTGCAACGGCCATTCAACTCATTCCTGTAACCGATCGTGAAGCGATTAAGTTACTTTGCGAACTCGATGATTTTGTACATTGCCTCATGCCTCGTGGGGGAAAAGGGCTCATTGAGACCGTTACACGTTATGCACGCATGCCTGTCATCAAACATTACGATGGCATCTGCATTGCTTATGTCGATAAGGCTGCCAATCTCACCATGGCAGAAAAAATTATCCTCGACGGAAAATGTAAGCGCCCGACTGTTTGTAATGCGTTAGAAACAGTGCTACTGCATAGCGACATCGCTTCTGAATTTTTAGAAACAGCAGGCAAAGCCTTATTGGAACAAGGAGTAGAGCTTCGCTGCGATCAAAAAACACTCACTGTTTTTCCTCATGCACTTTATAACTCTTTTGAAAAACAGATTAAAAAAGCAACGGAGGAAGATTTTAAAACAGAATTTCTCTCCCTCACCTTAGCTCTAAAAATTGTGACTTCATTGGAAGAGGCCACTGCTCATATTGATGCCCATGGCTCTCATCACAGCGATGTCATCATCAGCGAAAATCGAGAGGCGGCGGAACAATTTTTGCAGGAGGTGGATAGCGCCACAGTTTATTGGAATGCTTCCACACGTTTTACTGACGGCGGTGAGTTTGGTTTTGGTGCTGAGATTGGCATCAGCACGGATAAACTCCATGCACGAGGCCCCATGGGCCTTGAAGAGTTAACGAGTTATAAATATATCATTCGTGGCAACGGCCAAACACGAGGGTAAAAAAGTAACTACCAACGGGACGTTGGTAGTTACGGTTGATCGTTGTCGGTTCTTGGTTTTTAGTAAGATGCTTGCTAATTTAACAAGTAGCTTTTAATAAAAAAAATACATCGTTTTTAAAACAAAAAGAGAAAAATAATAGTGGAGAAAATATGTTCTAGATAGACTACGATTAATAAGTTATGGAAAATTATTTTAAGGCTGAGCATATTGCGTTAAGTTTCCACGATCCATTGCCGTTTTTAGGTTAAAACAATACATCCATTATTAATTATTCTTTTATATTAAACAACTAACAACTAACAACCCTAACTACCAACGGGACGTTGGTTACGACCAATGACAAAGAAAATTTTCTACGAAGGACGCGTTCAAGGCGTTGGCTTCCGAGCCTCTGTTCTAGGGCTTGCGCGAGGCTATGATGTTACCGGAGGAGTCAAAAACCTCCTCGATGGACGTGTGGAAGTTATCGCTCGCGGTGATGAGTCAGAACTCGACGATTTTTTAAAAGCCATTCGTGAAAGCCATCTCGCCGCCCATATTACTTCAGAACAAGTCTCTATCCTTGATCCCGAGCCATTACCACACCCACGTGGATTTACAATTTTTAAAGATTAAGAATAGCCACAAAAGAAGAACGCAAAGATCACAAAAAATGGCAAACTCTTTACTTCTTGAAAGTGCGCAGCACGTTTCTACCCCCCCTCAACCTCTCAACCCCTCAACCTCTCAACTTAACCACCTTGGTGGTTATTTTATCACCGGCACCGACACCAACGTCGGAAAAACATTTGTTACTGCGCTCCTCACACGAAATCTACGCAACGATGGCCATGGCACGGTAGCAATCAAGCCGATCGCTTCAGGCTCTCTTGAAGATGCTAAAGTTTTACGTGCCGCAGCTGATAACGAATTAACGCTCGAAGAAATCACCCCCGTTTTTTATAAGGCACCGTTAGCTCCTTGCGATGCAGCTCCGCTTGAAGGGCGTGTTTTTTCTTGCGAAGAAGTCTTGCCGAGAATTGAGCGATTAAAAAAAAAATATTCCTCCATTCTCGTGGAAGGCGTGGGCGGATGGCTCGTACCACTTTCAGAAAATTACCTGCTTGCTGATCTCGCGCGCGCCATTGGATTTCCCGTGCTCCTTGTTGTCCGCAATCGCCTTGGCTCACTTAATCATACGCTCTTAACGTTAGATTCCATCAAAAGTTACGGCCTCACCTGCGATGGAATCATTCTTAATCATCACCCAGAGGATAAAGAAGATCCTGCAATTCCTGGCTATCGTCACTTTTTCCGAAAGCTCAGCAAAAATTTAAATTTTCCAATTTTTTTAGAAATGTAATAACCTCGTCTCCTTATGAAATACCGCACGTTGCCTGGCTCAGAATTATTAATCAGTGAAGTTGGTTTTGGTTTATGGACCGTTTCCACAGGATGGTGGGGAAACTACACCAATGAAGAAGCTGTCCGCTTAATGAGGCTTGGAGCTGATTTGGGGATTACTCTCTTTGATGCTGCCGATACTTATGGGAATGGACGGAGCGAAGAGCTCATTGCAAAAGCCTTTACCAGCATTGGTGAACGCGAACGGGTCGTGATTGCGACAAAAGTCGGTTATGATTTTATCCATTATGGGGAAGAACGTCGTGGACAACGCGAAATTCCACAAGACTTCCGACCTGAGGCGATCATAAAAGCAACAGAGGCTGCCTTAGAACGTTTGCATACTGACTATATTGATGTACTGCAATTGCATAATATTCATTTCGAACAAGTGGAAGCTGATGATCTCTGGGCAACACTTGAAAAGCTCCGCGAACAAGGAAAAATCAAGCATGCTGGCGTAGCTCTCGGCCCTGCGATTGGTTGGTTAGGCGAAGGGGCTGCTGTAATTACAAAACGCAATCCTGACATGCTTCAACATATTTATAATCTTCTTGAACAACATCCTGGCTCAGCGCTTCACCAAGTTGCCAACGATAGTGCAGCAAAGACGAAGTTTTTTATCCGCGTTCCCCACTCTTCCGGAATGCTCGAAGGAAAATACACCGCAGAGACCGTTTTTCCACCAACCGATCATCGTAGCCACCGCCCCAAAAGCTGGCTGCTTGCTGGTGTAAAAAAAATCGACCAACTTCGTTTTTTAGAAAATGAACATCGTACAATGGGCCAAGCTGCCATTCAATGGCTGCTTCACGATCCACGCGTTGCGACCGTATTGCCTAATATTTACAACGAAGAGCAACTTCGCGAATTCGCGGCAACCTCTGAGACAGAGTCCCTTAACGATGATGAAATGAAACGCATCGCTGCACTTGTCGCTTCTAATTTCGGTCTTGAACCGGAAGTTTCAAAATTTAAAGGATGCATGGAATGGCCGGCATTAGCTTGCAACGGATTAACAAGTAGCGACTAAAGGGTATTTCATGAAGAATTCCCAAACCGAGGCAAAGGTTCTCCTCTTCGACTTTGATGGTACTCTTGCTGACACGCGGACAATTGGGTTACGCGTTCTTAATGAGCTTGCGGAAGAATTTCGCTTTCGTCATTTGCCCGATGAAGAATTGGAAAAAGCGCGTAACATGAGCACACAAGAGCTCATTCGCTTTCTAGGCATTAGTCGCTGGCGTGTTGCGAGGATTGCGCGACGAGGTCTTATCAAACTTCACGCGCGCATGCAGGAAGTTCAGCCGATTGAGAAAATGCCAGAAATCTTAGCGCAGTTGCACGCACATGGATTTCGCCTTGGAATCTTAACTTCTAATTCGCATGCGAATGTCACCATTTTTCTCACGCAACATAAAATCGATAGCTTCGAATTCATCCACACCTCTTCAAAACTTTTTGGAAAAAGCCGACAAATTCGAAAACTAATGAAAGAACAGAAACTCACGCCGGAAGAAATTATCTATATCGGCGATGAGACCCGTGATATTGAGGCAACTCAAAAAGTAAAAATCCGTATGGCTGCAGTCACCTGGGGTTATAATTCCTCTGAAGTGCTTGCATCAATGAAGCCTCATTTTCTTTTTGATGAGCCAGAGCAATTGTTGGCGTTTACGGAAAAAGAAAAATAACAGGGATGAACAAGATATACCATTCGCATGCGAGTTTTAGGTTTTTCACCTCTGTACACGACAATTTTTGAACAAAATTGTAACTACCAACGTAGTCCAAGCAGGAAGAAATTCACGCCACAAAGAACACAAAGTCGCTAAAGCGACACACAAAGAACACAGAATAAAAAATTTTATAAAATTTTTTAAAGCTTTGAGAATTACAACAGCAGATAAATTTTAAAGTTCGAAAAATTGTAATCATATAAAAAAAGGATTTTGTTTTTAGCACTTAGAATTTTTTTATAAAAATTTCTTTTTGTGTTCTTTATGCAATCTTTTTGTTCTTTGTGGTGAATTCTTTTTTATAATGTTGGTAGTTACATAAAATTGTAACTTGTTGAATAACATACGCAATTGCATGGAATTATTAACGAGTTACAAATTTATTTAATTTTTGTCGTGTACAGAGGTTTTTTACGATGGATTTTTTGTTGTCTGCAAGATCCGAGAACGCAGCTGAAAACAGAAAGGACAAGTAACAAAACCTAAAAATCAAACGCGAATGGTATAACAACCAGATGATGAAAAAAATAAACCCCGTATGAAAAATAACCCCATGAAAAAAGCTATCATCTACCAACAAAACTCCCTAGCGGGCGTTCTTGAAAAGAGCGAAGGCGATGGTTATCAGTTTACCTACGCTCCAGAATATCATGGAGCGCCTGTTTCACTTACAATGAGCCTTGATAAAAAAAATTATCACTTCGACCGCTTTCCCTCGTTTTTAGAGGGCTTGCTGCCTGAAGGAGAATTATTGCAGGCATTGTTACAGCGCTATAAAATTGATAGCACCGATTATTTAACACAGCTAGTGACTGTTGGTGGTGATCTTGTAGGAGTGCTGACGGTACGTGGAGAATAAGTTACTAAAAAACAATCGAGCTTTTTTCTATGAACTATGATCTTCAACACGCAGCACTATCCAAGCGCTGCCTCATTACGTATGATGAATTTACTGGAGAGGGAGATTACTCGCTGGCGGGTTTGAGGCAGCTTCATCCTCAACTGGCGTGCCTCAAGCCGCTTGCTTATACGGCTGGAGAACAGAGGCGAGAAGCGCTTCAACGCGTTGGAAAATTATCACTTCAAGGCATCCAGTTGAAGCTAGGAGCTTATCTTAATCTGGAGCGTGGAACCTTTGAACTTGTCGATCAAGGTGGAGATTATATTTTAAAAATAGTACATTACGATTTTGACCAGTTGCCAGAAAATGAAGATCTCACGATGAAGCTAGCCTCGCTTGTTGGCATCGAGGTGCCCACGCACGGGCTGATTCGCGGGCGCGACGAGACGTTGAGTTATTTTATCAAACGCTTCGATCGAGTAGAAAAAGCAAAACGTCCAGTCGAAGATTTTTCGCAACTCTCTGGTGCAAGCCGCGAAACAAAATATGACTCCTCTATGGAAAAAGTAGTATCAGTGGTTCAGCAATATTGCACTTTTCCTGAAGTTGAATGCAGCAAACTGTTTGAGCGAACACTTTTCAATTTCCTTATTGGCAATGAAGATATGCATCTGAAAAATTTTTCGCTTCTTACTGTCGACAATTGTGTCGCTCTTTCTCCAGCCTACGATCTCATCAATACAACCATTGTTCTCGATCTAGCGACGGAAGAGATTGCGCTTCCTATTGCAGGAAAAAAATCACGCCTCACAAAAAAAGATCTCTTTGATTATCTCGGCAGTGAGCGCATGCAGCTTTCTCAAAAAGCATTGAATGAAATTGAAAAACGTTTTTTAAACGCTCTGCCTTTGTGGCGTGAGATCATTGATAAAAGTTTTCTTACAGAAAAAAACAAGAAGGTTTATGCCTTGCTCTTGAAAGAAAGAACCACCAGGTTAAAACTCGCTTAATGAAACCTTCCTCCACTCGCGTTCGCCTTGATCAGTTTTTACAAGAGCAAGGATTGTTTGATTCTCGCGAAAAGGCGCAACGCTCTATTCTAGCAGGTCAAGTACTTGTTGATGGCCAAGTCATCAGCAAAGCTGGAACAAAAATTTTAGATAGCAGCAGCATCGCCATCACGCAGCGGGATCGTTATGTAGGACGAGGTGGCCATAAACTAGAAGGAGCTCTGACTGGATTTGCTATCAACCCAACAGGATTTCATTGCCTCGATTTGGGATCCTCAACGGGCGGCTTCACTGACTGCCTCTTGCAACATGGTGCGGCCCATGTGACAGCTGTCGATGTTGGCCGTGGCCAGTTGGCATGGTCTCTACGCCAAGATCCACGGGTGAGCGTGCAAGAAGGGATCAACGCACGCTATCTGTCGCGCACTGATTTTTCCCATGACTTTGATCTCATCGTTGGCGATTTGAGTTTTATTTCTCTAACAAAAATTCTTCCAGCTGCTTTTGATTTAGTAAAATCAGAAGGGGCCATTGTCATGCTGATCAAGCCACAATTTGAACTTTCCAAAAAAGAAATTGACCGTGGTGGCATTGTCAAAGATCCCGTCGCACGCGAAAAAGCGGTTACCTCCATTCGCACGTGGGTTGAGAATGCTGGGCATACCTTTGAACAGGTGATAGAATCGCCACTTCCAGGAACCACGGGAAATATTGAATTTTTGGCCTTGCTACGACCATAACAAAAAACAGAAAAAGAATTTAACCGCTAAAAAAAATACAAAAATATTTCAGCTTGCGCTACACCCCCTAAACGCCCGTCATTCCCGCGGAGGCGGAAATCCACGCCACCGTTGATTTCAGAACACCTCCAATTTTTAATCAGCTAGATACTTGTACTATTTCTCGAATTCTGAAAAAGATGAAATTTCATAAAAAAAGCTCTCTTTGCAACTACAGTGTTCTGGATTCCAGCCTCCGCGGGAATGACGCCAAGGGTGTAGCGGCTTTTTATTTTAAAAATTATGCGCGTTATTAAATTTTTTTCCGCGGTAGCTGTGCTTCCAAACCCCTCAACCCCTCAACTCCTCAACCTATAACCTTCTTCCATGTTGGGTCTCATTGCACATATTGGAAAAAGGGGAGCCTCCTGCGTTGTTAGTAATGTCGTTAAAGAACTAGAACGTCGCGACCTTCCTTTCTTGATGGAGAGGGGAACAGCAGCCTTGATTGGAAAATCATCTCGACTTGATGAAGCATCGCTTGCAAAACAATCGGATCTGCTTCTCGTCATGGGTGGTGACGGAAGTATCCTTCGCGCCGCACAACGCTCAGGGGGGCATTTGCGTCCTATTTTTGGTCTTAATATTGGATCACTCGGTTTTCTTACCTGCCTTCCTGCGAGTGATTATCAACGTGCTATTCAATGCATTGCTGATAAAAGCTATCTCTTGAGCCAACGTAGCCTGCTAGAAGTTCAAGCAAGCGCCGAACAGAAGTTTTCTGCAATAGCACTCAATGATGTCGTCATTAGCCGAGGAATTCGTTCACAGCTTGTACGACTCTCTGTTTCTATTAACAAAAATCCCCTCACCGAATACCACGCTGACGGACTTATTATTGCAACACCTACTGGATCAACTGCTTATTCACTTGCCGCCGGTGGACCGATCCTCATGCCAGATAGCAAAGCACTCGTCATTACACCGATTTGCCCCCATGTACTGAGCAATCGATCGTTGGTTATTTCTGATGAAAGTGAAATTGCCATTGAGCCAGCAGAAGACCAAGAGGTTTTTATTAGCATTGATGGCCGTGAACCTCGATTAATAAAGTCTCGCGAGCGCATTCTCTTGCGCATCTCACCACAGACACTTCCTCTAGCCATGCTTCCGGAAACAACTTTTGCTCAAATTTTACGCCAAAAATTAAAATGGATGGGAAGCAACCTCGAAACAGTAACCTCCAAACATTGAAGGGGACCTAACTAGAGCTTGTCCCAATAGAATTGGAACAATCTCTAGTTTAAGTAACTAGTTTAAGTTTAAGTTGTAGTAACATTGCCTTCGGCAATAAATAGGAAAAACTGTTTCATTATAATGTACCAATTTCACAAGAAATGGTGTTTT
>JBIRBD010000028.1:0-16091 GCA_044326465.1 Chthoniobacterales bacterium | reverse complement strand
GTAACATTGCCTTCGGCAATAAATAGGAAAAACTGTTTCATTATAATGTACCAATTTCACAAGAAATGGTGTTTTAGCATGTTTATAAGCATTACTAGATTACATTCAACTTGTTTTTAATAATTGAGTTATAATTGCTAGGACAAGCTCTACTTACCAAAAAAAAGTACCATTATATTTTCATCGTAAAAACGATCACCAATTTTTAAAGCCCGTGGCTCAGCGCCATAAAATCGAAAACCACACCGCTCATAGACGCTGATAGCAGCAAGATTGGTGCTGATGACTTTGAGATGAAGCTGAAGCACTTCATTTTTTGCGCGGTCAATTACCTGTTGAACAAGCTGTCGCGCGATGCCTTGATTCCGATGTTCCGGAAGAACATTGACGCCAAAAAGAACTCCACGATGGCGTTCTTTAGAAAATTCGTGCAGAAAAAATCCCGCTGATCCGATAAGATGCCCATTAATAAAGGCTCCGAGTACAACAGTGCCTCTTAACCAATCTTGAAATTGACGATCTGGCAAACGCTCTTCTTCTTCCATCGAAGAGGCAAAAGCCTCTGGCGCATGTCCTAGCGCTAGAATTCTAAAGGCCTTCCAAAGTATCCAATCATTTTCTGTAAGTCGTCGAATTTGCATAATGAGAAAGGCAGAGGATTAATCAGAAAAGAAATGGTTATTGGTTCTCAGTTCTCGGTTGATGGTGAAGAATAACTTTTTTCTTAGCTGCTAAAAAAGAAACATTGCCCAAGAGGCTGATAAACCTAAAAACGGATTTTTTTTTTTACAATCCCGAACAAAAACAACCAACAACGAACAACTTCTTGCTCTTCTTCTTCGCCAGAAGGAGAGGAGCAATTACTATTTCTCAGAGTGCTGCGTTATGGAAGCATTTTGATAAGAGCTCAAGTCCAAAAAACATCCAAATGAGTGCTCCCCCTGCTAAATAAGGACCAAAGGGGAGGCAACGACCTTTACGGCCTTGCGTGACAAGCAACAACAGGCTTCCAAAGAGGGCGCCAATAATGGAGCCTGCAAAGAGTGAAAAAAACATCCCCTTCCAGCCAAGAAAGGCACCGATACAGGCGAGAAACTTTACATCGCCAAATCCCATCGCTTCGCGGGGAAGAGTGATTTCTTTAACTTCGGCTTTGAATACTAGTGCCTCATTCAAGACCCATGTTCGATCAGCTAGGAGAATTCCTTTGCGATCGATCATTATTTTTTGATGGTGAAATTTTTCTCCACCGATTTCTACTGAAGCTGCTTGAATAAAAATTTTATCAGAGGCACGTAACAGTAATTCTTCTAGCGGGATTTTTTCTTCGCCAAAATGAATTGTTGGAACTTTTCCAGAAAGCTCAAAGGCCTGCACTTGTTCAAAACACAACCGTCGTTTTCCAAAGGCCATTTTACCAAGCTCCACAACAGACCAGAGCAAACTATAGCCTGCCGCTGCACTTCCAGCTGAAATCAGAAAAGCCATGCTTGGCGAGTCTACTCCCATCATCGCAGGGAAAATGATAGAACAAATGATTCCAGCGACCATTCCACCGAGTGTAATTACATCAGGAATCATTAGATGTTTGAGATCGATGAACGTTGCCACGATGAGCAGTGAAACAAAAATTATGGAGGGGAGCGCTAAAGGCCATCCAAAATGCAGGTAACAAAATAAAAAAAATACTGCTGTGATCACTTCAATAAGCGGATAGCAAAAGGAGATCGTTTGATGACATTTTCTGCACTCTCCTCGTAATAGGAGCCAGCTAATCACTGGAATATTTTCCCACCATGATAATGTTTGTTTGCATGCTGGGCAAAACGATCTCTTCGGACTGCAAAGCGAGATACTAAGCGGCAAACGATAGATCACGACATTGAGAAACGAGCCGATGAGAAGACCTAGGATAGTTATTCCGATCGGAATAAGCACCAAGAGATGGGCGATAGGAGTTAGGAAGCAAACTGGTGCAATCATCTTAGAAGTTATGGCCTCAACATAGTAGATTTAATACCCTTTGGCTGCTGGCGAATATTTCGGCGCTGTGAGGAATCTAAGTAATTGACAAGCGTTGCAAAAAGATTTTCATGTTTATTCGTAAGGTCTGTTGCGACCTTGCCGAGGTGATGAAGCTGTAACGAGAGGATGCAATTATAATAGGCTGCAGCAACCGCGCGTTGGGTGGTTGGTGAGGCTGAATGATCAACATCGGCTTGTGTGAAAAGAATTTCTACAAGCGTATTCTCTGGAAGAACATCTCGTTTTGCATAGACCGTCGTACCGAGGCTGATGGCAACAGGCTGCCACTCCTGAGCGCTCAAAAAAATATACTGCCAGTCACTGCGGTTATTTTCTACGATAGCAACTTGAATACCATACTCATTGAGTAGGCCTATATCGTGCGCGACGAGTGTTGCATCATAATCTTTCCAAAATGCCGTAGCGTGTGGAGCAAAAAAAGAATCGATAAAAACTTTTTTGTGATCGCCCCAAAAAAAGGAGGCGTAACTTCCTGTGACCATCGTTGTAAAACATGGCTTATCGAGAAAATGGGTTTGGACAAATTGGTAAGAAGCATCGTCAAAGGCAACTGCTTTTCCAAACCCAAAGACACGCCCTTTTTCCATAAAAAAAGGTTCTGTTTGTTTTGTTATGATAAGCCAGAAACCACACACCAAAGACGCAAGGCAGAGGAGAGCGCTAAGTGGAGCAATACATTTTTTGAGAAAATTACTTTTTTCTTCGCTGAGAAAATTATTCTTAGCAAAACTAGACACTGCCGAGCTAATCATAAAGACAGCCGTAATCGCGGCATAGCCGGTGCCACGAAGATAACAGATTCCAAAATAGGTCGTGAACCCAAGGAGTATTATCATTCCGATTTTATTGCGGCCGCGATAAAAAATCAGCAGCAGAAAAGCAACAAGCGAGAGCAGCATCGAGCTCGTTGCTGCTGGATGCCGCATTGCGCGCCATGTCGGAATAAAGTCGCCGCTCAGTGGCAGGGAGCTGTTCCCCCAGGCTGGCTTTGTGAGGTTAAGGGAAGTTGCTTCGATTGGTCTGTTTTTCTCTGATGGGGCTGTAAAATACTTTTGTTCTTCTGCTTTTACAATTTTCTCAGCTGCTAAAAAAACATGCGTCACAGGAACGACCAGCAATTGTCTAACTTGCCAACTGTAGGTGAGCGAAATTCCAAAAAAAAGGAGCAACACTGCAAGCGTGCGCAATAGGTGTGAGGTGGAAATGTTCTCAGAAATTTTTCTCCAGCCATCAAGAAGCATTCCGGCGTACAGAATGATCAGAGCAATGATTCCAAGCGCATAAGAAGGATGAAGGAACGACCAAAAAATCAAAAGCAGAACAGAAAAAATCAGAGGCCGCCATCCACCACGTCGACAATGCCAGCTGTAAAGCGCTAAGGTCGCTGGGAAAAATGCGAGCGAGGAGAGTGAATTGCGAACGATTTGCAACTGACATGTCCCAAGACAAAAGGCAAAGAAGAGTAGGAGCTGCACGAAGCGCCAGCGGGTTTCCTTTTTACATTCATTCATTGGAACTAAGATAACCACCGCTCCACCAATAAATAAAAAAAGCAGCACCAAAAGTTGCAGCGCTATCACTCCTCCAATTTGATAAAGCAAGGCGAGGCTGATGTCTCCCAGGAAAGTGTTGATCAGCTCTCGGCCATAGGCAGTGGTTGTCGGCGTAAAATAAAAATCGGTCGCTGCAGGAGAAAGCGTAGACAACTGCAACATTTTTTTCCCCCACGCGATATGCCACCAGACATCGGAATTGTGAACAGGAAACAATCCTACAAGACAGGCGAAGATGATAGCAATAAGCCCACAGAGGTAGGGTGTTTTAGATTTCATGATCAGACATCACGTTATTACAGCGTGACTACCAGCGTTACAAAAAAAGCACCCCAGAATGAACTCTGAGGTGCTTTTTAGGTTTAATAACTCTTTTTCTAGATTTTAGAAGGCGGCTTCATCAAAAATAGAAGGTGAGCAAGTTAGTTTACTCTGAAGCATCGCTACCAACCGTAACATAAGTCGAACCATCGTTATCAATGGCAACAAACTGGTCTCCGTTCAAATCTTTTTCATAACCTACTGCTGCAAAGAAGTATGGATTATAAATCGGCTCCTGTTCGTCACAGGCGCTTGCAGGGACACCGGAAAACTGAAGTTTTCCATCTTTATCGACGAAACGATAAAGATAGATATCATGGTCTGATCCAACGGTAATGAACTTTGCCTCCTGCCAAGTCGAACCATTATCATTAGAGAGGATCATTTTAGGCTGATCATTGAGATCTCTACCTAAAATTTTGAAGGCACTCCCAGCATTCCAAATTTCATCATTCACCAGGTCATAATAGATGCGTCCAAATCTAAAATTAGAAAACGTTCCAACCTTTTTCCACTCTTGAGTGACGTTATTCTGTTGTTGTTCGAGGTTATTTTTTTGAAGCAAATAGGCGCTATAGTTACTTCCTAAGCCATCGCTAGCAACTGTAATGTAACTATTTTGATCCAATGAATACGCAATTCCAACTATTTGGCCAGTAATAATTGCATTCGATGAGCAAAGCATCTGCCAATGATATGTTTCGTAAGAAGGGATTGGTGCCGCTGCTTCTGAGGATGTAGGCCATTGTCCTCCAGGTCCGTGGTGAGGTGGTGGAGTAAGTTGAGCCATTGCTGCAGCAGAGAAACCTGCTAAAGCAATGAATGAAAGAATACCTTTTTTAGTGATCATTATTTGTTTGTTGGATTGTTATCATTCAGTATGAAGAGCATGCCGAAGTGTTACAGATTTAGCATCTGTACAGATTTTTAAGAATGCAAACTATTTTTTAAAAACTACTTACCATCATCTTTCCAGATTCATAGTTAGCGATCTGAGCGATGCGGCGTTCGTGACGGCCGCCTTCAAAGGTTGTTGTAAGCCAGAGTGCAACCAATTGTTTTGCGAGTGGAAGTGAAATCATTCGCTCGCCAATGGAAATTATATTTGCATTGTTGTGCTGTCGCGCAAGTATTGCTGTATCTTTGTTCCAGACGAGCGCGCAGCGGACGCCTTTGACTTTGTTCGCGATAATTGCTTCACCATTTCCTGACCCTCCCAAAACAATCCCACGCTCACATTCACCCGAAGCGACGGACTCCGCAGCTGGAATAATCGCAATCGGATAATCACACTGTTCTTGGTTAAAGGTTCCAAAATCAACCACCTCATGACCCTCTTCTTTGAGCATAGCGATGATAGCTTCTTTATAGAGGAAGCCAGCGTGATCAGAAGCGATAGAAATTTTCACAATTAGGAGATAAGAGATAGGAGCTTTCTACGAAAACCAAATTTTAAATTTTTTTCTACTAGCATATAAAAAACCAATAAGGAGTAATTTTTCGATATGTTTTTATGAGCTGGGCTCCCATATCCTACTTCAACGGCTTCAGCCCTAGCGTCTCTAACAATTTTAAGTCCTCATTCGTATTGGGATTGGCTCCAGTAAGAAGTTTTTCTCCGTAGAAAATAGAATTGGCTCCAGAAAAAAAACAGAGCGCTTGCCCTTCGCGCGTTAATTCGGTACGACCTGCAGAGAGTCTGACGCGGGCTTTTGGAAGAACGATGCGTGTTGTTGCAATGAGACGTACCAATTGGAAAATATCAACAGGAGGTTGATCGGCCAGTGGTGTCCCAGGCATTGCCATGAGGCAATTGATCGGAACACTTGTTGGGGCCGGATCAAGGCTGCAGAGGACTTCGAGCAGCTTTAAGCGATCGCTTTCGCTTTCTCCCATCCCAATAATTCCGCCACAACAAACTGACATCCCTGCACGTTGTACCGCTGCAATTGTATTGAGGCGGTCATCATAGGTATGGGTCGTGACAATTTTTGAATAATATTCTGGCGAGGTATCAAGGTTGTGATTGTAAGCAGTGACACCTGCTTCCTTCAGCTGACGCGCTTCTTCATCACCGAGCTCGCCCAGCGTAACGCAGACTTCCATACCGAGTTTTCCAACAGCACGAATAGTCTCCAGCATTGTCTCAAATTTTGCTTCACCCGCACGCACTCCCTTCCACGCAGCGCCCATGCAGAATCGCGTCGCTCCATTCTTCTTGGCTTCTTCAGCTAAGGGAACCACCTCATCACAACCCATCAAATTTTGTTTTTCTAAGCCTGTGTCGTAATGCGCACTCTGCGTGCAGTAAGAACAATTCTCGCTGCAGCCTCCTGTCTTGACGCTGAGGAGTGTACAAAGCTGGACAGTGTTATCATTCCATTCTTTTAAATGAACAGCGTGCGAACGTTCGATGAGCTCGAACAAAGGCGTGTGATAAATTTTTTGGAGATCGGATAAGGAAGTGGACATGGGAACAGGTTTACAGGTGACAGGGGTTCAGTAACAGGTTTTTTAGGTGATGTACAAACTATAGTTTTTTTCAAGCCGATTAGACATCTTAGTTAAAACCATCTTTTTTTAAATTTATTTTAAAAGAATTTCTTCCTGTCACCTGTTACCCTGTCGCGCAGCGACGGCTTCCGAAAGCCAGCAGATATCAGCGACGATTTTTTTAATACGTGCATTAATCCCAGGATCAATAATGGCGGTGTCAGAAAACTGATCGCTTGTCGCATAGACTTGTTGTGGCAAAACATGACAATGAAAATCGAGCATTAAACTTCCCGCAAGCGGCAGAAGGGCCATGTAACTTCCTTTGCCGCCAGCAGCACAGAGTAATCCAACCGGCTTTCCTTGCCATGCTTTTCCGGTGTGCTCGATAAAACTTTTTGTGATGGCATTCGCATCGTAATTATAAATAGGCGTAGAGAGCAGAATCCCACTAGCCGCCTCAACGCGCGAAGCAGCCTCCTTGACCAAGGGATGCTCGTACGTGGAATGGCCATCGCAGAGAGGCAGCTCAAGATCACGCAGATCGAAAAAATCAACTTCATGCGCCTCCTCTTGCACGGCCTTGCGAGCAGCCTGTGCGAGAATACGAGATTTACTTTCGGGATGATGGCTGGAAGAAATAATGAGGATCATTGGATGGGCGTAACCGTTCAGTCCCCCTGCTGCGCAGGGCGACTGGAGTAAAGATAACAGTTTAGTTGAGTGCGTTTAGACAAGTGACGCTTGAAGCATTGGTGGTAAAGAAGGAATTTGAAGGCCTTGTCTGGCGGATTCGACAACTTGAGTAAGAAAATCGCAAGTGGAATCTTTTCTTAAGCAAGATGTTTCAATGACGTTAGCCAAGATGGTGAAGAAGCGGGTTCCTTCCTCCGTGCGAGTCCCATGGCTTAAACGACGATCTATCACTCGCTTTTTTCGATTCCTCTAAATTATCTTCTTCCTCATCCCTATCTTCCTCAACTGCCGCTTCGTCTTCTTCGTCTAAAATCGCTTAATTTCATTTTTGGTTTGACGAAAAGTCAGCCGGATCTTTACTTTCTCCGTCCATTGATTGCAAAGCTTTTTTTTCAAAAAAGGTGAAAATAAATAAAATCTCTCGCTTTATTTCAGTCGCCCTGCGCAGCAGGGGGGACTGAACGGTTACAAAATTTATTTAGCTAAGTCAACTGTCAGAAAATATTTTAATACTTCTCATGCACCCTTCTTCTAACGAGGCTCTCGCTAATATTCTCACACGACATTCCACAAAACTTAAAAAAGGAGAGAATGTCCTCATCGATGCTTTTGATATTCCAGAGACATTTGTTATTGCCCTAATAGAAGCTACCCGAGAACAAGGAGCCTTTCCTTTTGTGCAACTTCACTCAGGACGCCTTGCTCGCCAAATGGCCTTGGGAATGACGCAGCAGCATGCTGACGTACTATTGGAAATTGATCTGGCACGCATCAAAAAAATGGATGCCTACATTGGTATCCGTGGAAGCAATAATATTGCAGAGATGTCCGATGTTCCGCAGGAACAGATTAGGATTCTCTCAAAAACATTACGCCCAGCTCAAGATTATCGCGTTAATAAAACACGCTGGGTTGTTCTGCGCTGGCCAACACCCGCAATGGCACAACAAGCACAGATGAGTACAACAGCGTTTGAAGAATTTTTCTTTCGTGTTTGTACATTTGATTATGCGCGAATGACCCACGGAATGAAGGCGCTCAAAAAATTAATGGACCAGACCGATCATGTTGCCATCAACGGCCCTGGCACTGACTTGCGATTCAGCATTAAAAACATTGGCGCCGTGGCCTGCGGTGGCGAATTTAATATTCCTGACGGTGAAGTTTTTAGCTCTCCTGTAAAAGATTCCGTAGAAGGGTATATCACCTTTAACGCACCGACGCTGAATCGCGGCGTCTGTTTTGATAATATTCATTTGGAATTTAAAAAAGGAAAAATCATCAAAGCCACTTCTAATGACACAAAGTCACTCAATGAAGTGCTAGATACCGACCCTGGCGCCCGCTATATCGGCGAATTTGCCATCGGATTTCATCCACTGATTTTACACCCCATGCGCGATATTCTCTTTGACGAAAAAATCGCAGGATCCTTTCATTTTACACCAGGCCAGGCTTATCAAGTTGCCGGTAATAAAAATAAAAGCGCTATTCATTGGGATATGGTCTGTATCCAGCGCAAAGATTATGGCGGTGGTGAAATTTGGTTTGATGGAAAACTCATCCGCAAGGATGGATTATTCGTTCCAAAAATATTGCAGCCCTTGAACCCAGATAACCTTTTAGCAGACGTTCAGTCAATGCCGTCAACTTAAGGAATTAAGTGACGGCAAGGGGTTCAGGTGACAGGGGTTCAGGCTACAGGTAAGTAAGCCTGCGGCAAAATGAACAGAATATATTCAATACATTTGCTCTTAAGTTGACGCCATTATCCGTTCAGGAGCCCGGAAAAGTTAAAGATAACAATCAACGTTTCAAAAAAAAGAATTCACCACAGCCGAGGACTGTGGTGACAGCCCGAGTCAGACTGCCGTAAGGCAGCCAGCAGGGCGAGCCGAGCAGGAGCGAGCGAGTCAAAGAGCACAAAGACTATACAAAGAACACAAAAAGAATTTTTTTATAAAAAAATTCTAAGTACTGAATGACCCAAGAAAAAATCCTGTAGCCTGAGCCCCGTTCGTCTTAACGGGTACAAGTTTTCCGTGCTACTCAACGGACAGAACTTAAAAAGGTGGCTAGGGAGGGAATCGAACCCCCGACACGAGGATTTTCAGTCCTCTGCTCTACCGACTGAGCTACCTAGCCGTGAAAAACTTCTGCCAATCCATCTGCGGATGATTGGAAGACTATCGAGGATGACTTATTTTTGAACGAGGAGCAAGCTGCTTTCGTAAAAAAATCACTATTTTTACTGTGCACCTGTTGCAGGAACATTTGGAGGCACTGGTGCAACCGAAGGAGCTACCCCTTTCTTTTTTTCTTGCAAAAAAGTATAGAGGGCATTTCCTAAAAAGAAAAGAGGCGTTCCTGTCAAAGGTCCTGATGATTGAACAAGAATTCCTCCAGCAACATGACTTTGAGCATAGATAATGGGAAGAAGATAATGAGCTATAGTAGCCGTTGAGGGAAGTTTTGAAAAATCAACCGTTGTACTGACGCCTGACATGAAAGAACCACCTAATAATAACCCTGGACGAACTGCTTCATAGCTACGTTCAAAGAGTTCTTTCGTTGAGAAGTAGGCGAATATTTCATTAGCCTGGTGGTAGAAATCATCAGCCTTTGCAAAACCTGGTGATGTTTTCAACGTTGTATGCAAAATATTTTGGGTTGCTTTTTCGATCACCGTAGGATCTGTTCCTAGAAAAAAATCTCCTCGCATAATGGCCATCGTTGGCTTTAATCCATCTGCTAACTGTGGGGTAGAAATAAAATGCATCTCCTTTTTGTCGTCTGTTTGGAGCATCATCCCAAGACGCATTGTCACCTGTTGTAGCCAGCTATTAGCCTTTGCTTCATCAGTTGGAATAGCAATAAAACCTTCAGGAAAAGAATGCCCCTCTAGCCAATCAAGCACCATCACTGTTTGAGGTTTAAGCAGGCCTGCTAATGAGGAAAGATCAATGCCTGCAGGACTCAGCATTTGAACAAAGGCAGGAGGCAGACTTTTGTTATTTTGTAAAATGTCAAAGACTCTATTCCATTCATTGGTACGCTCAATATAGGCAAGCGTTGTTGGCTGGGTCAGACGAAGTCCATTATGCACAAGAGAAGCTCCCTTGGGAAAATTGCCACTGAAAAAAAGACGCTCTTTCATTCCTTCATCAGTTAAACGAAAGGAAACACCAACTGATTGTGAGGCCATCACCGTATCATTGTTTTGAAACGCTGCTTTTATGGATGGAAAAATTTCTAGCGCTTCGCTAGGCCGGACATAGCAGAAAAAATCAGCCTCTGAAAGTAGCTCTGCTCTATTTTTTTGATAAAGATTTGTTGCTGCCAATGATTCTTTTTGTGAACAACGGCCTGCTAAGAAATCAAGACTCTTCTTAACGGCTTGGATTGAATTACTCACAAAAAACCAATTGCCCCGCGATGCAGAGTAGACAACAAGGTCGCCATGCGATGATTGAGTGATCACTTCTCCTTGGTTTTCTTTTGAATCAAGAGTTGTTTTTTCACCAGCACCAAAATGAGCGTCAAGAAATTGATGAAGTCGAACAAATCCTTTTTCGGCATCATCGCTATTTCCAAAAATTTGACATCCCATGATCCATGCATGTTCCTCCTCATAGGCCTCTAGTGCAGCAAAGAAGCGACCTGGTTTTATTTTCACAAGAAGTTTTTCTAAAGACTCGTCACTCGTTGGGGAAGAAGTGAGCTGATGGAATCGATCTAAAGGGCGCTCTAAGAATCCTTTTATTTCTGGCTCTGCAGCTATTTTTGCAAAGAGTGATTGCCCCCATCGTTGACTCGTTGAAGCCAAATCAGGAAAATCAACCAGTGCAAGAGTGTTTGCCGGAACAAGACGTGATGAGGATGTGGGACCGAGGCGATGAAGTAAAAAAAAGACGACCAGAGCGCCAATAATAAAAATAGATGTGAGAATGAGTGCTGCTCTTTTCATAGAGTTCTAAGTTCTTTGTTATATACCATTCGCGTTTGATTTTTAGGTTTTGTTACTTGTCCTTTCTGTTTTCAGCTGCGTTCTCGGATCTTGCGTTATGCTTGCATAGCGCTTCGATCCTCGGTCTTGCTGACAACAAAAAATAAGATCGTAAAAAACCTAAAACTCGCACGCGAATGGTATAATTTTTTTTGAAAATCTGTTAGTTGTTTTTAAAAAAATCACCCCACTTGCAACATTTGATTGAGTGCCCCGATAGCACCCCACCGATGACCTTGAGCAATAGCTTGGGTGACAAAATTTTTGGCAATACCTACAGCTTGTGGAAGTGATAGTTGTTTGGCAAGCCCTGCGGCAATGGCGGCAGAGTAAGTACACCCTGTGCCATGCGTCTCTGCTTCATAATAGAATGGCGCTGTAAAAGAATGCTGCTCTCCGCTCGTCATGAGTAAAATATCGGTAGCTTCTTTATCTCGTAGATGACCTCCTTTGAGCAAGAGAGGGCAATGCGTCTCTTCCATGACTTGCTTGCCTGCCACGATCATTTCTTCAAATGATACCGGCAACTCTCTGGCAAGAACTGCTAACTCATCGAGATTAGGAGTCATCAGTGTAGCGAGAGGAAAAAGAAGTTCACGATAAGAGGTCAAGGCATCCGGCCCCAAAAGAAGGTCTCCGCTTGTAGCAACCATCACAGGATCAACAACAAAAGGCGGACATTTTTTTAAATTACCCATGACTTCAGCTACCGCTGCAATGATACTGCTAGAAAAAAGCATACCGGTCTTGACAGCAGCAATTGGAAATTTTTCAAAAAGAATTGCTATTTGATCACGAACAATTTCAGGACGGATTTCTTGAATTGAACGGACCCGGCCGGGGACCTCGGCAACAACGCAAGTCACTGCCGTCAGGCCGTAACAACCAAAGGATCCAAATGTTTTTAGGTCAGCCTGGATACCAGCTCCTGCCGAACAATCAGAACCAGCAATGGATAAAACAATAGGTAGCGACATTTTTTGTTAACAACGATGTTATACCATTCGGGTTTGATTTTTAGGTTTTGTTACTTGTCTTTTCTGTTTCCAGCTTCGTTCTCGAATCTTGCGTTATGCTTGCATAGCGCTTCGGTCCTCCACGTCATTCCCGCGAAGGCGGGAACTTGCTAGAAACAAAAAACAAAAGCGTAAAAAACCTAAAACTCGCATGCGAATGGTATATTACTCTTTACTTCTTTTTATCGACTATCACGCCGAACTAATAAAAGATAAATTAAATTTCCAGCGGCGGCAACAAAAGCCGCAATATAGGTCAGCGCAGCCGCATTGAGAACGGCATTCACCCCAGCAATCTCAGCAGGAGCTTGAATGATTCCCATTTTTTGAAGAATCTCCTTTGCACGGGCCGAAGCGTTAAATTCCACGGGCAAGGTGACAAGCTGAAAAACCATGAGCAGCGCATAACAAGCAATGCCTAGACTGATGAGATTAGTTATATGGAAAAAGAAACCTCCAATAATAACAAATGGTAAAATTTTTGATGCAAACTGCGTGGCAGGCACAATCGCCATACGAAGGTTAAGTGGCCCATAGGACTTACTGTGTTGTAAGGCATGACCACATTCATGAGCAGCTACACCAACTGCTGCTATTGAGTTGCCATAAAAAACATCCGACGAAAGATTAAGTTGTTTTTTTGCTGGGTCGTAATGATCACCCATCATGCCATCGATAGCAACAACCTCCACATCGTTGATAGCTGAGGCATGAAGGATCCGTTGAGCTACCTGAGCACCGGTGAGAGCAGAACCAACAGGAATTTTTTTGTAACGATTAAAGGTCGTTGTTACACGGAACTGTGCCCAAAGGCCGAAAACAAGCGGGAGGCCAAGAAGAAGAAGATAAGTGGTCATGTTCATAAGAAAATTTAAAAGTCTATAGACTAAAGACTGGAGACTAAAGGAAGAAGACTTCTTCTAAAGACCTGCATTTTTTTCCATTCGAAAATTATTGCGAGTAGATTAACCCAAATATTTCAGTTGGCTAAGTTTTAATTCATTACAAGCGGCACTTTGTGATAATTCAGTATGAAATATGCAGATTAAAGATAATATTATTTTCTGTTAATGCTAATGATTTTTTCTTCAGCCTTCAGCCTCTTCAAATTTCCAGTTCTTTTGGAAAACGGCTCAACAAGCGGTAACCGGTTTTCGTAATGAGAGCGACATCTTCATGACGGACGCCACCGACCCCTGGAATGTAGATCCCAGGCTCCACTGCAAAAACATTTTTTTCCGTGAACGTCGCTACATTAAATCGTGGCGCTTCGTGAAGATCAAGACCTAAGCCATGACCTGTGTTGTGAAAAAATCCACTCCAGCGACCATTTTTTTGCTCGGTAGGATAACCAGCTTTTGTAAAAAAATCTTGTACCGTTTGATGAATTATTTTCCCTGAGGCGCCAGGCTTCAAATCACGCAGCGCCAGCTTCTGCCCAGCTAAGCAAGTATCCCAAAGATGACGTTGTGCCGCGGAGGCTTTTCCTCGCACGACAGTGCGCGTCATATCACCGTAATAACCACTTGCTGCATGGCGTGGAAAAAAATCAAGAATGATCAGCTTATGGGCATAAAGATTTCCATAACCACGTTCATGAGGATCACACGCTTGTTCACCACAAGCAATAATGGAAGATCCTGAAACAATTCCTCCTGCACGCTGCATCGTCTCTTCTACTTCGCACCTCAATCGCTCTGACGTGAGTGACGTTCCCTGCCACGAGAGAAGATTTTTTTTTCCAATCGTTGCCCCCCGCAAAACCTCATACGCTCTAGCTAAGCCAGCCTCTGTAATGCGTAACGCCTGTTTAAGTGCTTTTATTTCATGGAGTTGCTTAATTTGACGTTCAGGAAAAAGCATTCCCTCTACGGGCTTAAGCGTGACGCCTGCACGCTCGAGTGCGCGCGCGAGGCCGAGCGGAAAAGTTGCTGGCACCACAACTTTTAAGGAGCCATATTTTTTTATAAAAGCAGCTACTGTTTCGGCGTAACTTGGCGTCGCCGATGATGTTGTTCGCTTTTTTACACTGCTCTTTTTTTGAAGGAGAGAGTTTTGCCAATCGCTGAAAGAAAAAACTTCATCAACTTTTGCTTCACAACGGCCGCGATCAATTTCCAAATCAGGCAGCAGGACCATGCTCTTCCCGCGATGTTCTAAAAAAATAAACTCATCGGGTACACGAAATTTTGTTGCATAAAACATATCGGCGCTCTGCTCGCTTTCGGAAATAATAAGACGTGTCTGGTAGCTACCAAGGTAGTTACAATTCATCGTTGGTGACTTGCTATTCATGCTTCTAGAGAAAAAGTTGTTGCCTATTACTTGTCATTTGTTGGTAGTGTGTAATTGCTCATCTCCTTCTGGAGATAAACAATGGTTCTCGGTTGATAGTGAAGAAATAACTTTTTTCTTAGCTGCTAAAAAAGAAACATTACCCTAAGCGCCTGATAAAATAGGACTTTTAAAAAATAAATCTTTCGAAAAAATAACCAAAAACCAAAAACCAACAACCGACAACTTCTTGCTCTTCTTCTTCGCCAGAAGGAGATGAGCAATTACGGTAGTATTAGCGTTAATAATATTATTCGCATTTGTATATATATAATTCCTATTTTGTCCATATTCGAACTCTCTCCCCTTGACCCTATTTCCAGCTAATTACTCTTATGAATATTTCATCCTCTCTACTTTCTACCTTACCTTCCAATTTAATTAAGCCAGGTGAGGGGAAAGAAATTACCGTTATAAGCAATACTCCATTATCGTTGGCTGGGATAACGATAACTCCTTGTGATAATTCCGAAACACACCAAAAACTACTCGAAGCAGTAGCATTGGCAAAAGAGAACTATGACTCGCCTTTAACTCCCCATGCTGAGAATTCCGTTAAAGTTGTTGAATCCTCATCGCCCATAGTTAAAAAACGTATTATCGAGAAGGAGTCTCAGGTAGCTGCAGTATCGGCTCAGCAAGCTAAGAACACATCAGAGGGGACTAAGTTGATTGCTAATAGGCTTCATGCTCATTTATCTAATAACGAAGATAACAAAGAACGCTTGGAGTGCATCAACGAATTAGTATCAAATGCCCAAAAAGCAGCCCATCAAGCTAACTACATTGCAAGTCTAGCTCCTTACTCAGAGAGCATAGAAGCTGCTACCTTTTTGGCAAAACTAACAGCCTTTGATGAGAAAAAAGCAAAAGTTAGTTTTGCTAAAGTTTCTTTAATCGAGGCGGAGCTTAATCCTGATGATGCTCAAGCTCTTTCTAGCTCAAAAACAGCATTAAATAATGCAGAAGATTCTCTTGATCATTTTTTTAAAGAGATTAAATCTTTAGGAGTAAGTCTTAATACAGGTCTTAATCTTCGAGAATTAAAGATGTTGCAGCGTCCCGACGATGAGAGATTACAGAGTCCTGATGATGACAAGGAAGAAACTTTTTCTGACTGGCTCAATCCTGATTTTGGTGAGACGGAAAGGGATGAAAAAAAGGCAATAGATAATGATAGGAATAATGTTTTTTCTGATCTTTCAGAGATAACAACTCATGCATCATTATCGACAAGAAGCTCAGAAAGTCATTTAAGTGATCTTGGGCAAGATGATCATGCTGCAACGACTAACACTGGCAATGTTTCAAAAAGCGAAACCGAGGCAATCCTAAAGAAATTTGCTCCCGAAATTGAAGCAATTGAGAATAAAGAAGCGATGCTTGGGGAATTTATGACTTGGTGAGATGTTCCTGGTGAAGAGGGGGCTAAAGACAATGCCGTCAACTTAAGGATTAAGTGACGACAAGGAGTTAAGGCTGCAGACTACAGGTAAGTAGGCCTACGGCAAAAAGGAAAAATTTTATTCAACCTAAAAACGGTGATGGGAGTGAGAAAATTAACGTAAGAGCTTAGTCTAAAAATGATTTTTAAAAGCCCGTGGCATACCCAATGGGTACGTGAGG
>JBIRBD010000129.1:0-5788 GCA_044326465.1 Chthoniobacterales bacterium | reverse complement strand
GCCATGGCCTGGTTGTAGAGGTGTTTAGGATCACTCTCTATGGCGAATTGATTTAAGAAGTTGCAGTAGTCGCTAGCGGTGACCACACTGGTCGTCACCGAGGAATGAGTCGAAGTTGCCTCTTCCTGTAGCCTGTAACCTGTAGTCTGTAGCCTGCCAGCTTCGCTGGCTATAAGGCTGCTCGATGCAATCGATAGAAGAAGGGAAGCAATAGTGAGAGTTATTGATTTCATAAAAACAGGGGAGATTATCTCTGGATTTTGGCTAGTTTTGTATCGCTAACAGCGTAGCTTGAAAATCAATGGCTTTTGTTTAAAAAAAATGTCAAATCGATAGCAGTGCTTCCAAAGCACTCAATCCCTAAATCCCTCAACTTGACTGCGTTACAGCCATCACTGGAACATGAGAAGGATATAGACTCCAAAAAGCAATAAGTGGACACACCCTTGCAATACATTGGTCTGGCTTTGACTAAAGGTAAGAATGCAACTTCCAAGAGTTACTGCGAGCAGTGTGACAGAGGCAGGCTCCAATCCAAGATGAACAGGCTGTCCAATGAAGAGGCCAATGGCAAGAGCTGCTGGCACGGTCAGGCCTATTGTTGAAAGAACCGATCCAAACAAAAGATTAATAGAACGTTGCATATGATTTTTGCGCGCAGCCTCAATCGCAGCTAATCCCTCCGGAGCAAGGATTAAGATGGCAACAACGAGACCATGAAGCGCCCCACGTGTTGCTTCAGGAAGAATATGGGGCATCCCGTGCCGTTTCATTTCTAATAAGAAAGCAAGTTTTTTAGAAAGCAAAACGATAGGAAAAATATAAACCAATAAAAAGAATGAATGGAAAAAAACACGCGGTGCTTTTTTCTCAAAGGGCAAGGCCAGCTCTGCTGTATTTTCTTCGACCAAAAAGAGAGGCTCTTCTAAAAAAAATTCGCGGTACCAATGTGTCTGGACTACTAAAAAAATTCCATAAATCGTCAGTGAAAGAATGACCATTGTGATAGCATGTAATGGTGAAAAAAAGCCAATACTACCACTTGGCGTAACACTTGGCATAACAAGAGCGAGAACAGATAATGGCAAAATCAAACCAAGAAATGATTTGCCTCCTTTAAGATTAAATTGCTGTTCGTGAAATTTGAATCCACCCGCAAGCAAGCAATAACCAAAGATTCCGCCAAGAACAATCATGATAACAGAGAACATCGTGTCGCGAGGAAGTGTTGGATTATTTTCTTGAAGCATCATCGCTGAAATCATCATCACCTCAATGCCTGTCATAGAGAGTGTTAAAATCAAGGTTCCGTAGGGCTCTCCTAATTCATCTGCTAAAACATCGGCATGGCGAACAATTGCAAAAGAAGAAAATAGTATCGCTACAAAAATCCAGAGGATGAAACACCCTCGAGCAGCAAGTCCAGGAACTTCAGGAATCCAGACATTGCTGTAAATTAAAAAAAGACCCATTGTTCCATAGACCAGCAAAAGCGGCCATTCTTGGAAAAGTGGGTGGCGTAAACTGCGGCGAAGTGAAGAATTTTTCAAGATCGTAAATCGTAATTGCTCATCTCCTTCTGACGAAGAAAACGAGCAAAAAAGTTGTCTGTTGGTTGTTGGTTGTTTTTGCTCGAAAGATTTATTTTTTAATAAGTCCAATTTTATCAACTTCTTAGGTCAAGGCTTTTTTTGCTGCTAAGGAAAAAGGTATTTCTTCACAATCAACGTAAAACCAAGAACCATTGCTTACCTCCAGAAGAAGATGAGGAATTCCATTACTCATTACTCCCCGATAACGTCCATTGCAGCGAGGCACTCTAATGTTCCACTCCAAAGCGCTAATGCTTTCGATTTTTCAGAATGGGAAGTGTTGCGATCGACAATCCTAAAGGGAACACCGTGACGATGACATTCAATGGCTAAGGTCAAGCCAACAGGGCCTGCACCCACAATAAGAACAAAGAATTTTTTTTGCATAGATTTTTTAAATTTCACTATTGCTGGCTGTTAGAATAAGTGAATTTTTTAAAAAGAAGAAGAGTATTAGCTGTAAAAAAACTCTTCCTAATCCTAAAACGTAAAAATGGTGATGGTAGTTAATAACGAACCATTGCCGTTTTTAGGTAAAACCTCTTTTTATAAAAAAATTCATCTGACGCAAAAATAAAAAATTTTTAGTTGCGATCCTTTTTTTCTTCTTCTAGCCTGCACTCCTGATCCAATGGACCATAGTTCATTAGGCCAATTCACTAGCGGGTATAGCATAGTGGTAATGTTCCAGTCTTCCAAACTGGCCAGGAGGGTTCGATTCCCTCTACCCGCTCCATATTGCAAAACATAAGAGCAATCCGTGCCAGTTCCACCTTCTTCAGGAACTGAAGAAGGACAACTTTTTTAAATTCGATTCCCTCTACCCGCTCCATATTGCAAAACATAAGAGCAATCCGTGCCAGTTCCACCTTCTTCAGGAACTGATGAAGGACAACTTTTTTAAATTCGATTCCCTCTACCCGCTCCATGTTTTCCAGAGCTGTCCAAGCTGCCCAAGGCAAAAATTTACGACCTCGATGAATTGCACTGTGTTGGAGAAAAACTGCTCTGCAAATCCTTTGAGCGTGACATAAGGAGCTGAAGCAAGAAGCAGTGCTGTGACGATGAGAAGATTAATAACATAAATTAAAATCATCGAAAAAAAAGTTCCTCCGTAATGCAAATCAGGCTGTCCTTGTATGATGAGCAAGCAAGTGAAGGTCAGGTGAAATGCCCATGTAAAACCAAGCAATAAAAACATCACCCATTGAAAAGAGGAAACATCGGTGAAAATTTTGGCAACTCCATAAATCGAAAGAACGAGCGCGCTATAGATTGGAAAAAAATAGGGAGCGAGCGCAATCCAGGTATTCACTCGATCTGTGAGAATGTGTCCTCCTTGCAAACTAACATGAAATTTTTCTTCTACATTGCCTCCAAAAATTTTTACCCAAATCGCATGAGTGCATTCATGACCGTAAACATACGGCAAAAAGAGCCAGGAGCGAGGCAGTAGCCAAAATAAAATTCCCCAGAAGATAATTCCTCCTAGAAAAAAGAGGCAGCCTTGTGTTCCTAATAGCCCTTGATGTAAGGCCATCCTGAGCGCTTCAAAAAAAGTTTTGGTCAGAACCAAAACAAGCGGCAGAAGGAAAATCGCAACGACGAACTTTACCCACGTTTTAGGAACCATGCTTTTTTAGTGCTGCAGAGCAGCACTGTAAAGGGTGATGAGTAGAAGACATTTTTTTATACCATTCGCGTGCGAGGTTTAGATTTTTTACGCCTCAGAACGCCTTACCATCTACTCTTCAAAGCGTTGTGTAACAGCGCTAGGCTCTCCCTATATACTCACCTGTACGCGTATCGACCTTGACGGTCTCCCCTTCTTTGATAAAAAGCGGCACATTGATCGTCTTGCCAGTCTCGAGCGTGGCAGGCTTCATAACGTTGCCTGAGGAATCACCTTTAACTCCTTCTGCAGACTCGGTGATTTTTAAATTAGCAGAGGGAGGAAGCTCGACAGAAACAGCACGACCCTCAATATAGAGAATTTCTACTGGCATATTTTCGGTGAGATAATTTTTGGCATCACCAATAAAATCACTCTGTAAGGTGATTGTTTCAAAAGTCACAGGATCCATAAAGTGATACCCTTCTTGATCACTGTAACTAAACTCCAACGTATTACGATTGACATCAACAAGCTCTACTTTCTCGGTTGAAGAAAAACGAATGTCAGCTGATTTACCGGTCCCAATGTAGCGAATAATGCATTGCACAAAGGCTCTTAGATTCCCTGGTGTACGATGAGTCACCTCCAGCACAATAGCTGCATTGGTGTTATACTTAATTGCCATTCCTTTGCGGAGATCATTTGCGAGTGCCATAGTAATTATTATCGTTGGTGGTTAGTAAGTGACTTGTAAAATCTGAAAACAATCGGGAGTGAATCTTCCATTAAATATTGGGGCTAGGGGCAGCGTTCTCTTAACAACGCTTCACAGGAGCTTTAATCGTGAAAGATCTTGCGAATCGACAATGCCGACTGGTTTTCTGCTATCATCGGTTACCACAAGATCATCGACGCGGTGTTGTTCTAACACAACGAGAACCTCAACGGCAAGCTTGTCAGCATCGATGGTGACAGGATTGACCGTCATTAATTCTTCAACAGCTCGCTGACCAATCTGCGAGTCGGAAGGGAAATGCCGTGCAAAATCTCCATGGGTAAAAATACCAGCAAGCCTTCCATCAGGCTCTATAACAAGCGCTGCGCCGGCACGCTTGGAGGTTAACTCTTTTAAAACATCAACCACTACGGCTGTTCGTGGAACAACTGCTACTTGATCAGCATTTCGCATGATGTCGCGCACACGTAGGAGCAGTGAGCGCCCAAGCCTGCCTCCTGGATGAAACCGTGCAAAATTTTCTCGCGTAAATCCACGTGCTTCAAGTAACACCATCGCCAAAGCATCTCCCAGAGCCAACATAACAGTGCTACTCGAAGTTGGAGCGAGATTGTGAGGACAGGCTTCCTGCGAAACTTCAACGTCGAGCACAAGATCGCTTGCGCGCGCAAGACTCGACTGGAGGTTGCCTGTCATTGCAATTCGCAGGACATCAAACCTGGCAAGTGATGGGAGTAAATTAAGCAACTCTTCGGTCTCTCCGCTATAGCTTAGCAATAATAAAATATCACCATCTTCAATCACTCCAAGATCACCATGAATCGCATTGAGAGGGTTGAGCACAAGAGCTGGCGCACCTGTGCTCGTAAGCGTTGCTGCAATTTTTTCTCCAATGTGCCCCGATTTTCCAACACCAAGCACTACGATCTTTCCGCGTTGCTCAAGCGTCTTAGAAAGCAGCTTCACTGCTTTCTCAAATGTTTCATTTAACCGCAAGGAGAGTTTTTGAATCTCTTCGGCTTCGATGTTAAGAACGCGGCGTGCTCGCTCGAGGTAATTCACTCTAGGAAATGTTGAGACGCTGCTGTCACAGCTGTTGAGAGGTTGAGGAGGTGAGGGCTTTGGATGCATCTAAAATGAACATTTTTTTCCAAGTCGGGAAGTCTTTATTTAGCAAGAACCGAAAGTTGATAAAGTTTAAAAGAAGCTTAATAGACTCCTCATTTATCGCGATAGCTATTCTTTAAACCCCTCACCCCCTCAACTTCTTTTTTCTCTCTCCTGTTTTCTTGTGATTTTTTTATATTCACGCTACGAATCATCCCATGACGAGGATTTTTTACCGGCATCAGCATACTCTTTTATTTTTGGGAGTCATTTTATTATGCACTCTTTTTTGTAATGTTTCGGCTCAACAAGCGATCAATCCCGATGCACAATTTGTCGCTCCTAAAAAAACAACAGCTAATGCTGTAAAAAAAAGAGGAGTGCAAAAAGCAGGAGTGCAAGGCCCTGTAGAGATCGGAGGCATGTTAGTTAAGGCCGTTCAAGCTCAAAAACCGTGGGAGGTTTTCAGCCCTTTTGCACCTATCTCTGCAGGAAGTGGCGAAGATATGACGGAGGAAGATCCTGATGAGCTTGGAAAGCCGCAGGGGTTCATCCTCTTTGGCATCCAATGGTAAAACTGGTGTTCAGGCTCTACTGAGTCCACCCGTCAAAACTCTCAATTTTTGATTTGAGTTGAGACAAAAACGAACTCAAGGTCGTCGGATCTATTTTTTAATCAAGTTAGCAGAGGTAAAATTGATTCATTTTTGTGTCAAAATGCCCAAAACTCAAATTTTG
>JBIRBD010000174.1:0-3122 GCA_044326465.1 Chthoniobacterales bacterium | reverse complement strand
AGTTGGTGTCTGCTGGACACTCTTATCGACAAGTCGGTCGGCTGGTCAATCTAAGCAAAAATACCGTGTTGGATATCGTTAAAAGAAGTCGGAGTGAAAATCCTTAGCGTGCTATATTTTCCGTTTCCTGAGACGACCCCTAAAAGTGACAAAACTGCTTAAAAAGCAGCCGACTTGTTTCCGAGTCGGCTTTTGGGTGTTTTTTTTGGTTATGTATAATATTTAAGTATTTGATATTAAATAACTTTAAAAAGATGATTTCGCATAACGACCATTATGTTAAATGGGGCAAATTATCTAAGTATTTGTATATTATATTTATGAAGTTCAATAGTAGCTCAAATTCGTCTTAATGCGACAGAACCACTTTTTTAACTCCTGAGCAATATAGGCACTTATGCTCTCAAATTAAATGTGTGAGATGAAACTAATGGAAAACTATACTATTAATTCACCTGATGATTTTCAGGATTATGATTGGGAATATGAAGCTAAAGGATGCTTAGAGGTTGATGTTACAATTTTTGAAAATTCTTATATTTTTAATTTTTATGATATGCGGAGAATTTACAGTATAGAGAATGCTAACTACTTTGGAAATAATTGTTTCTATGATAAAAATTTAGTTCTGCTATCTAGTGTTAATTTGAATAATATTAAGGAGTTCTTGAATAATATTATGGAAAAAAATGAATTATCATATTTTGTTCAAAATTCTTAAAATTAACATAATACGCCTTATCCGAAGCTATGAATCCTTATCCTGCAAGGCATTCATAGCTCGCCATTTCATCATTAACACAGCATCTTCCTCGTCAAAGGTCGACTCTCCAGACGCAATTCGCTCAATCATCGCATCCATATCCGCTTGACTGGCATCAATGACATGCTGCTCAAATGAATGCTCCACAATCCCTTGCGTTGCCTTAAACGCTGCCCGAATTCGCTCTGCATCTACGTTCTTTTTCATGCTTGGCCACGCTGCTCTGATTGATAACTTGGATGATCTTTCAGATAGGCAATAAAACTATCCAAACGTTTGCTATCCAGTCGTGATTCTTCAGGATGATCAACATGCTGTAACAGATTCTGGCCTAAAAAATATTGCTCAAACTCTGTCTTAAAGTACTCTGGAATATCAGCTACTAGAACATAGCTATCATCTGATTTCAGTTGATGACGTGGGATCTGAATCAACTCAAGTAAATGTTTCTTCCACAATAGACTGGCGCGAAGCTGATCATTCACTGGATGATGGGGATCATGTGCAGCTGCACGTTGATCTTCAAATAAACCCTCAAGAATTTGTTTTCCAGTCTTCATACGACCTCCAAAAGCTTTATTTAAAACCTCACAATATCCCTAGAACCATGATGGCGTATAGCTATCATCACGATCTAGATCTTGATTTTTACGCTGCTCTAAAGCTTGGTTGTACTCCTTTTGGTAGATCTGGAGCTTGTTAAATTGCCGAATCTGTTGAATGGTTTGCTTCTGTGCCTCAACTTCAAGCTGAATAATTGGATCGGCACTTTTCAACTTCCATCGGTAGATCTGTGGAACATCCTGCAATTGCGTTCCGTACTTCTGGTTAAATTCCTGATTGGACAAATGACTCACTCGATTCGGGACAACAATCTCCATACCCTCCAGAATTACGGTCTTCATCGGTGCATGCATTTCCAAAGCCTGATTAATCAGCTGCTCGGTTTTTTCTCGAAAGGCTTTCACCTGATCACGGCCAAAGCCTAACGCATCAGCAGTTAGTTTCTGTGCGCCACCTTTGGTGGGATTCTTTGGACGATACTGCTTAAAAAACTGTTCTGGTGGTCGTTCAATCCCATCGGCCAGACTCCGTTCAGAATACATCAGATGCAAATGCGGTTGATCTTCACCTGTCAGCTCACTCGGATGATTATGCACCGCTGCGGTATAAGGGAACTGATACTGATCAGCAAATTCCTGAATAAAGGCCTCGACCAATTCTTTACGCTGCTGTTTCGACAATTCTTTTGGTAAAGCCACGGTCAAGATTGAACTGGTTCGACCTCGCGCAATCTCATAACGATCCGCACTATGCCAAAAAGTCGCAGGTGCATCGACAGCCCAATTAGGCATATTTCCAGAACGCACGAACTCCAATTCCTCATCGGCCTTTTGCTCGGCAAAATGCGCGGTTCGAGTCAAATAATGGAAGGTATTCTTGGAACTGGAATCCTTCTTTACATTGTGCCGAATATTCATGTAAAACATGCCGAATTCACCTGAGATCCAATTCACAAAGGAGGCTCTCTGCAGGAGCGAGGAGGAGTGTCTTTTTTTGACAATAATCGCTTTAGCGGTTGTTGTCAAAAAAAGACACGGAAACGAGATAAACTATTTTTTATGCATGGCAGAAAAAATAGTTTAAACGCCCACAAGATGACGCTAACATGGTGTCAATCCACGGCAAAACGAGATCCAAATGGCAGGACGCAAAGCGTTAGTTCTCACCGCAACAGACATCAAAGAACTTGGCACGCATATCCTGAATCTGCCGTTCAAACGACGGATTGAAGAACGTTGCCTGCACATGCTCAAAAACAAAAAAAGTCTTCAGGATCTCAGTGAGCAAGACCGACAACTCATCCAGAAATGCCGCTACGAACGCAATGCCTACAACAAACGCATGCTACAACTGCAACTGATCCAACAGACAGAACCTACCAAACGCAATGCACTGCAACAAAACATCCTCAAGCTCCATCAAAAAAATGACATTGATGCCTACTTTGCCATGCACGATGCACTGGATGAGATCCTCAAAACGCAACGCCACCAGACCGCAGCGAAAAACCTGAATCAGAAAATAGAAAAAGCCCTGAATCCAGAACAACAAAAGGAAAAACAAAGCCAGAAAAAACAGAAAAAACGAGAAGACCAGATCAAATACTTTATCGGCTCACTCTATCTGGGGTCGTCTCAGGAAACGGAAAATATAGCACGCTAAGGATTTTCACTCCGACTTCTTTTAACGATATCCAGCACGGTATTTTTGCTTAGATTGACCAGCCGACCGACTTGTCGATAAGAGTGTCCAGCAGACACCAACTCCAACACTTTAGGTGCCAGACGATCTGACT
>JBIRBD010000203.1:0-1999 GCA_044326465.1 Chthoniobacterales bacterium | reverse complement strand
GAGTGAGAAAATTAATGTAAGGGCTTAGTCTAGAAATGATTTTTAAAATGGCAAAGCATACCAGGAAGGTACGTGAGCTGGTTGAAAATTTATTTTGAGGCTGAGCATATTACGTTGATTTACCACAATCTCCATTGCCGTTTTTAGGTTTGATTTTAGTAAGCTATACTCTTGAGGCATGAAACAGCTTGGCATAAAGAAGCTTAAACCCGAATATTTTAAAAATATCCACCTTGATTTTTCTTCAAGCTCCGCTCTTCCATAGGAATACAAGGAGCCGCTCAACTTCTCAAGTTTTCCTCTGCCGACCTGTGCCGCGACTCACGCGCTTCTGTTGTGCCAATACCAGACGATGTAACAAATGGTCCGCCTTGAAGTGGCGCTTTATCTGAAAAAGCAATATCAGGCATCTCACTTGGTTTGCCTTCGAGAGGAAAATCTTTACGCAAAGGATAAAAGGGATACCCCTCCCACATTAAGATGCGACGCAGATCGGGATGGCTCGTAAATTTAATTCCCATCATGTCATAAACCTCCCGTTCATGCCAATTCGCCGTCGCCCACAAATCACTCACTGTAACAATCTCGGCAATATCTTCAGAAACACTTGTTTTTAAGCGGAGATAAATATTATGAGTGAGCGAGTAAAGCTCATAAACAATTTCAAATCGAGGATCGCTTCCAAAATGATCCACGCTAGTAACATCGAGCAACATATCAAACCCAAGCTTTTCTCGACAGAAGGCACAAACATTATGCAACGCAGATGGGCTAAGAGAAAGTGATACCTCACCACGAAACTCTTTTTTATCAAGAATATCGGATGAATATGTTGCTTCAATTTTTTGAAGAGACTCGGAAAGTGTCATAAGCAGGGTTTCAGGTGACAGGTAGCTGTCGCTAGCAGGTTATAGGTGACAGAAAATTTTGATCAAAAACAACATCTTGAACAACCGTTTTTAGGTTTAATTTTAAATAAGGAGAAGTAACAAAAAGCGAGTCTTCATTCGTGAGGAGTATATAGCTGTAACCCCTATTTACAGTGATTTCAGCAAAGCTCGTTTTTGAGCAACTAGCGAAGGCTCTGTTGTTATTTTTGTCTGAAGTTTCATCAACCCATCGAGTAAGGCTTCTGGTCGTGGCGGGCAGCCGGAAATATAAACATCCACAGGAATAATCTGATCGACACCCTGCAAGACAGAATAGCTACGATACATACCACCACTGGATGCACAGGCTCCCATGGCAATGACCCACTTTGGTTCCGCCATCTGCTCGTAAATGCGTTTTACCGAAAGCGCCATTTTGTATGTTACCGTTCCTGCTACAATCATCACATCCGACTGACGCGGAGAAAATCGCATCACTTCGGCACCAAAGCGAGAAATATCATAACGTGAAGAAGAAGCTGCCATCAGTTCAATCGCACAGCAAGCTAGTCCCATCGGCATTGGCCAAAGAGAATTTTTACGCATCCAGTTAATGGCGGCATCGAGTTTGGTAATAATAATATTACCTTCAATTTTAGAATCGTAAGCAATGGGTGTCATATTGGGAGATAGGAGATTAAAAATAACCTACGACTTCAGAGCTATTATTTTTCCATCTCGTTCAATATAAATTGGTGTGCCATAAAAACGAGCAGTCTTGCGCGCAGCCTCTGCTGCGCGTTTCAAAGCACGTTCGATACCTTCTAAAAATAAGGTACGCTCTTTTTTATATTCATCGTTTTTCTGTTTCATAACTTTTTTCTAATAATTTTAATGTCTTTTCTGAATTATCGTAAACAGTCCATTCGCCAGCTAAAGTTCGATAATCATCTCTGAAATTTTTCCACCCACGATGGAAGCGTCTTAAAACAGCCACCTCAGGAACATTATGTCCTCCTTGTATAACACGACTTTGGATACGTTGCAAAGCTAGACTTGGTGAAGAAAGTCTTAAAAAAATAATTTCACTTTTATATCCATCAGCTTTCCATTTTTTCGAAAGCTGTAGG
>JBIRBD010000093.1:0-8142 GCA_044326465.1 Chthoniobacterales bacterium | reverse complement strand
TGTCAGCAAGACCGAGGATCGAAGCGCTATGCGAGCATAACGCAAGATCCGAGAACGCAGCTGAAAACAGAAAGGACAAGTAACAAAACCTAAAAATCAAACGCGAATGGTATAACATAGGGGTTTCATGGAAAATGTTAATTTAGCTCATTTATAAACAAACAATTCTTTTCAAAATGATCTTTCAATCGAGAGCATACACGCTACTCGCCACTCATTACCCATTATTAATTAAAGTCTTACCACCCTCCGCTGGCGCCGCCACCACCGCTGTCGCCACCGCCACCAGAAAATCCGCCTCCATCACCGAAGCCGCCTCCATCACCAAAGCTGCCGTCGCCAAAACCACCCCCCATCCACCCACCACCACTGCTGGAGCCTCTGCTGCGTTGCTTCCAATTAAGAAGGATAGAACCGAACATCAATAACAAAAAAAATCCGAACGGCGAAAAAAGAAGACTCAACCAAAAGTGTTGTTTTTTCTTGGGATGACCCATGCCTTGATATTCCTTCGACGTTGCTTTCATGATTGCGGTGATACCGTCGATCATGCCTTGGTTAAAATTTCCTTTTTGAAATTGTGGTGCCATGACGTTATCGATAATGCGCTTGCATAGGACATCAGGAAGAGCTCCTTCAAGTCCATAGCCTGTCTGGATGCGGATTTTGTGCTCGGCAACGAAAACTAAGAGTAGCGCGCCATTGCTGTTTTTTTTCGTGCCAGGATGCCATGTGCTATAGAGTTTTTGGGCATAATCATCGAGCGACGTGGTGCTCGAAAATTTTGGAAAAACGACAGCGACAATTTGATTCGAGGTTGCTTGTTCAAAATTTGCCAGTTGCTGGTTCAGATTTTGCGCTACCGCAGGAGAAATAACACCTGCCTTATCATTAAAATAATGTTGTGGTGCCGGCGGCAATGGTGGTTCTTCCGCATGGAGAGCACATGCCAAGAGGCTAAGGCTAAGAAAACAGCGTATTAAAAATTTCACACTTAAAAATAGTGTGCTTATTTTTTATCCGAAGAATTGAAGTCAAACTTCACCGCAGGTGCCGTCTCTGCTCCGGAAACAGCTGTAAAATAGGGCTTTGGAGTATATCCCATCATTCCTGCAAGGAGCACAACAGGGAAAGAACGAACCTTCACGTTGTAAATTTGGACTGCTGCATTAAATCGTTCGCGCTCGACGGCAATGCGATTTTCAGTTCCCTCAAGCTGCGCTTGAAGGTCGCGAAAATTGGCGTTTGATTTGAGGTCAGGGTAATTTTCACTGACAACCAAAAGGCGAGAGAGAGCTGACCCAAGCTGGCCTTGAGCTTGTTGAAAAGAGGCCAGTTGTGCAGGATCTGTCGGTGCTTGGGTTGGAGTGATCTGAACTTTGCCAACGGAAGCACGGGCCTCTGTTACGGCAATCATGGTCGATTTTTCAAAATTAGCAGAGCCCGAGACCGTCTGCACAAGATTAGGAACTAAATCGGAACGACGTTGGTAGACATTTTGCACCTGTGCCCAAGCAGCATCTACAGCCTGAGAAGTTCCAACAAGACCATTATAAATTCCAGCAATGAAAACAGCTGAACCGACGAAAAGCATGACCAGAATGGCTGCTATAATAAGAAAAATGCGAAATGTGTTTGTCATAAGGATGTGTTGAAAAATTCAAAAAGAGATTAACCCGCCTATCGCAACACTTCAACATTTCAATATTTTAGTCAACTAGTCATCGCGCAGAGTGAAGCAAAGCTTACCACATAAATTCCACTCCTCCATAAACGGCGGTGCCATCGCCGGGAAAAAACTGTGCAAGGTTAGCTCCAGGAGTTTGGGCGTTACCGATGATGCCAGTCGTGGTCGCATACGTTGTGTTACAGATATTCATGACTTGCAAGTAAACAGAAAATCCATGTTTAGGCCGATATCCTATTTTAAATCCTAAGATTGCATACGGATCGGTGTATAAGGTTGCTGCTGCGTCTACATTATATCCGAGGGGAACCCATTCGACGTTTGGGCCAGCGTAGAAGCCGCACGGATGTTCGTAGAGCAATTCAGCGCGGTAGTAGAGCATCGGAATACCCGGCAAGGGATTATTTCCATAATTTGGATCATTGGAAAAATGAAAGTCATTAAATAATCCAACTTGTTTAAAATAAATTCGATCACATCCATTCTCAGAAAAATCTTTGGTTGAAATTTTTCTAGTAGAGGATAAAAGCTGCGGCTGCTTAAAAATGCCTTCGCGAAGGACCACATCAAATCCCATTTCTACACCTTGATGAATTGTCTTGCCTGCATTGACTGTTGAGGTTGATGGTCCCGTCTGCGTCATGACGCTGTAAGGGAAAAATTCATTTTCCACCCATGAATAATAGTATGCTAAATCCCATCGATAGCGCCCCTCAGATCCACGCGTCCCAGTTTCTAGTGTGGTGGCTGTTTGAGCTTTGAGTGGCATGATGCCAACATAATTTTGATTTACTAATTCAGAAAATGAAGGTGGAGCAAAACTGCGACTAACATTGGCAAAGGCTTGAGAAGTTTTTGTGATGTCATAAAGCATGCCGACTTGAGGTGACCAGCCCCAGTAAGACTCTGTGCCGCTGTTATCGTAAGCATTCGTCGATACTGAAGAACAACATGACATCATTGGCATACTGCTCGTTGACTTGCTACTCATCGTCATCCCCTTCATTCCTGGCATGTCATCCATATTCCTATGCTTCCTATGCTTCATTCCTGACATGCCACGCATGCCTGCCATGTTCTCCATCATCATATTCATTTCAGGAACAGAAGTGCTTGATGAAAACGAGGACCAAGCATCCACATTCTGTCGGCGTGCGTAGGTGATCGCGCTTCCAGCCACCGCAGATAATTTATCGGTAAGATGAAGTTGATCTTGTGCAAATAAATTCAAATTGAGCGCGTATTGTTCATTATTGGCACTCTCTCCGCCAGGCTTCCCAACGTTATTGGTGTATTGAAGATCGCGTGTAAAACCATATGTTGGATTAAAACCAACCGTAAAATTGTTCGCATGGTCTGCTAGCGCAGTTTTATTTTTCCATTGCAATGATGAGCCAAGATCATTGATTAAATTAGCATTTAAGACAGACATCGCATCATCCAGATTCATGTTGTCCCAAAAGGTTTGCAGCTCAATGCAATTCTCATTAGCGTCCCATGTCGTCTTGTTGCCGAGACGTAGAAAAGTATAATTTTTTTGCCAATTATTAAGACTGTTAATCGGATAAGCCTGCGTAGGATCAGATTCCATAGCTGATTTGGTTAATGGCCCTGGAAGCTGCGAGAGGGTGTCAACATAAGTAACATAAAATCGGGTCTCGAGGTTTTGAGAAAGTTTATCACCGATATTAGAAAAAACTCGAACGTTGGATTGATTGCTATGATTGCGGTAACCATCCGTAGATCCTGAGGTCAGGCTTGTGTAGTAATCATAGTTTCCTAAAGAGAACCCAGAGCTGATTTGTCCGCGAAACGTATTAAAACTTCCATATTCAAAACGAGCGGTGAAGGGAGAGGCATTATACCCGGTGAAAGAAACAAAATTGATGGCCCCACCTAATGTCGTGGAGCCATATTGCAGCGAGTTTGCGCCACGATAGACTTCCATGTAACGCGTAGCGAGCGGCTCGATCGTTTGCATTTGAAAACTTCCATCAGCTTGATTGATGGGCATCCCATCTTGGAGAATTTGAATTCCTTCTCCTCCACAAATACCTCGATCTAGCCCTGAACCACGTATCGAAAGGCGCGACTCTTCCTGTCCAAAACGAGGTTGCACATAAACACCAGGCGCAAAATCGAGTGCGTCTTTAACCGTCGAAGAGCGACCTGTTTTGTAAGAATCAGAATTAATAACTTCCACCGCGCCTGCGCGCTGGGAGAGCTCTTGCTGTTTATCGTAAAAATCTTCAACAGTGATGGAGGCGTTTGGTGCTCCAGAGACCAGAACTTCTGGCAAGGTGTAGAGTGGTTGAGAAAAATTTTCTTCAATAGCAAAAAGAGGGAGTGAAAAAAATACCAAGGTAACGACGAAAGAAGTTATCTTGACTACTTGAGGAGGTGGTGGGGGTAGGGATTTAAAATTTGAATTCATAGGATTGCGATCATTACGGCAGAAAGAGATGGCTACTTGTCTTAAAGTAGATAAAAACCTCGTCACAGCGCATGACGAGTGTGTGAATAAAAACGCAAGCAATGCGTTTAAGTATCTTTTTGAAAAGGTACTCGAAGATGAAGTAAAAGAGTCGACTGACAAAAATACTTTAACTTCAACTACTTCTTGGCGCTAGCAAAGCAGCCTTGGAGGTCTCGTGGGCGGCTTTTCGCTGAGGCTGCGATAATGCGAGAGAATAGTTTTCGGATAGTCGCCTGCACGAGCCCATAGAATTGGCATCAGAGGGGTATCTTTCCAAAAAGAAAATTTTATTTTTTGCGCGAATTCTATGGTTGCTGTGGTGGTCTTTTCTTTTTGTTTTGCCGTGGCAATTTTTTTACAAAGAGAGCAAGGATAGTTTCCACTGAAGGTTTTTCCGATCGCGGTCTCTAAGGAATCGCTCAACGAATACTCGTGAATCATATTGATCCAGGCCACACTTTGAAGCAGTGCCCAGTGTCCTCCTGCAAGGGAGAAGATGGCTAGCGCCATAAACAAGATTTTAATGATCCTAAATGAGTGTTGCACAGCAACTCGTAATTAGAGTGAAAGGTCGTGGTTCGTAGAATTTTCTCTTGCTTCTTGGAAGCGCATCTCTTTACAAAACCTTCGCGGTAAAAATTTTTACGAACCACCAACTAAAAGTGGAGCGGGTGAAGGGATTCGAACCCTCGACATCAACCTTGGCAAGGTTGCACTCTACCAACTGAGTTACACCCGCATTGCACAGTGAGCAAAGATATTTAGCTCTTGTGGAGGCTATGTCAATGAAGAAAAAAGTAATTTTACCGTGCTAGCCTCAATGCTGGTTACTTAGAGTCTATCAACGATAGATAACCATTTATGCTATTTTCTAACGTGAAAGGCGCAAGAAACTCCTCTGTAATGCGTGCTGGTGAGGTTAAAATTTTATTAATGCCATCGGCCAAGCTCCGTGATGTCAGCTCACAAAGCCCGCGTGCGAGATCGCCGCACAGAATTTCTTTTGGTCCATAGGGACAATTAGTGCTAACCACTTGTGTGCCGCAAGCGAGTGCTTCAACAAGCACATTGGGTAAGCCTTCATAATCAGAGCTAAGTAAGAGTGCTTCTGCCGTGCGCATATAAGGATAGGGATTGGTAACGAATCCTTCAAAAATGATGCGATCTAAAATTCCGAGCTCTTTAGCTTGTTGTTCGATAGTCGCCCGCTCAGCCTCATTTCCTTGGCCTAAAAGTATTAGCTTTCCTTCATAGTTGCTCATCTTAAAAGCCTCCAGAAGTCGATTATGGCGTTTTTGTTTATTAAAACGGCCAACATGTAAAAGAAAACGTTCGCCTTCAAAAGGGCACGGCAATGTCGACTCTCTACGAACATTCTCTAATAAAATCGGATTATAAATAGTCACCATTTTTTTTGGGCGAATACCAACGGCGAGCACATCTTGTTGCAAGGCTTGAGAAACGGTGATGAGTTTTTTTCCGGAATAAGTTTTGATGAGTTGGCGTTTTTTAAGAAATCGACGTAATCCTCTCTTATTATCAAGTTCGCCGGCGGTGAGGGCGCAATGTAAACAAAACCAGGCATCGCGAAGGTAAGAAGAGGCCGCAACAATGCGATCTGTTTTGGGAAGATGGGAAACAACGAGGTCGATTTTTTTCTCCGCAAAAACTTTTAGGAGCGTTGCATCGAGCGTGCGTGCCCGTCGCCTGATTTCTGATAGTCGTCGCAATGGCCCACGATAATGATCCTCGACTAATAAATAATGGACGCCATTAGGAATCGAATAATCTAGAACATCACGTAGAGAAATAACTGTTACCTCATGACCAGCTTTAGAGAGCGTACTAGCTAGCGTAAGAACGATACGCTCAGCACCACCACCAGGCAGACCGTCGATGATCATCACAATATTTTTTTTCATGAGGCTAATAGATCTTTGATAGCAGCAATAACTGGCTCAACAGGAATGTGAGAAAGGTAGCGTTCCGTGGTTTTTGTATTCACGCTGTCAGGGTTAAGAAGTGGTCCATAATCACGAGCATCAATGAGGCGATAACGAGTTATCCAAGGGCGCCATTCGTTAACTTTGCTGGGGCCAAAAAGAGCCACGACATCTTTTTGTAATGCTGCAGCCATGTGCATTGGTACCGAATCGACACCAAGAAAAAGCCGGGCGTCATCGATGATGGCAGCGAGCTCTGGCAGTGTTAGCTGGCCTGCTAGCGAAAGAATATTGTAGGAAGTAATTTTTTTTAAAATGGAGTCAACAAGCTTGATTTCATTAGGATCTGGGGCTGATGTGATAACAATAGGCCAATCGTGATCTGCGAAATATTGGATAACCTGTGCGAAGCGATCATCTTCCCAGCATTTAAAAAACCAGCGTGAGGCTGGATGAACCAGTAAGTAAGGTTTTGTAATGCCTGAGGAGATTAATATTTTTTTGACAGCTTCTTTATCACGGTTGCTAATAACTAAACGGCATTGAGCCTCTTCGCCTTTAGCCTTAATTCCAAGCGGCTCAAGAGTCATCAGATTTTGTTCTACTGTATGACGTGTGTTACTTTCAAAAAGCGGCACTAAATGGGTAAAACAGAAACGCCATAGAAAATTACGTCGTTTCGGATAATCGATGCCGATGGTTTTTTTTGCGCCAAGTAATTTTGCAAAGAAGGCTCCTTGCATTTGATCGGAAAGATGAATCACGCAATCATACTTTTGGGAACGAAGTTGCCAAAGGAGTTGCAGCTGATGCCAGAATTTTTGCCACCCTTTTTTTTGACGATCAAGAGGCCATGCACGACACAAATCGGGATTATTTTTTAAAAGATCAGCCGTTCCTTTATAAACAAGGAAGTCAATCTGGGAGTTTGAAAAATGAGCTTTGAGGGCCCGTGCAACAGGTGTTGTGAGCAAAACGTCGCCGTGATGACGTAGTTTAATGAGTAAAATGGAAGGAGAGGGGAGTGAAGAGTTGAGAGTGGGGAGTAGCGAGTCATGAGACTTAGTAGCAGTGTCAAAAAATTTTCTAAATGATAGCATGATCTTTAATGATGATCGCTTTGGTCTCAAAATACCCGTTGCTCGTTACGGCTTTCCAAGGTAACGCTAGGCTATCGCCTTTGTGCTTTCGCAATTCCTGCTGCAATATGCTCTGCGAGACGTTGGCGAGTTGAAGGATCTTGCAGAATTGCATTTTCATGGCTGTTAGAGATGAATCCCAGTTCTAGCAAAACAGCTGGGCGATGATTATGATGAAGCACGTAGTAGCATGCCTGTTTAACGCCACGCGGATGGCCACCATAAACAGGAATCAGCTCGCGAAAAACGGCGTCAGCGAGACGGATTGAAGAACGATTGTAATAATATGTTTCGATGCCGCTGGCAGCATGGCGTGGAGAGCAATTATAATGGATGCTTACAAAAAGGGCATCAGGATGCGCATTGGCAAGAGCGGTCCGTCCACCCAGTGGGATAAAAACATCGCTGGAGCGCGTCATGATAACGTGATAGCCCCTGGCTTGCAGCAGCGGTTTTAAACGCAAGGCTGTATCCATTGTGAGCATTTTTTCATCCTGCCCGCGCACAGCATGTGCGCCATGGTCATAGCCGCCATGGCCGGGGTCAACGACCACCGTATGGCAATTGCTTAAACTACTCCCATTTTCAAAAAGTGCACAACCCGATAGCAGCAGCGCCAAGGAGCAAAGGATCGCGGAGGTAACGTAATGAGCAATCGGTAATAAGTGATGAGTGACTTTCTTTCGCATGAAAAAGCTCAGATATTGAGCGCGCACAGTATAGCTTACGGATTTAATTCTAACAAATACTCATTAACCTAAAAAACGGCAATGGCTCGTTGTAAATTAGCGCAATATGCTTAGCCTCAAAATTATTTTTCAATAGTGAGCATACACGCCACTCGTTACTCGCTACTGCTACGATGGTATATCAGCAACCAAATCAAAAAAATCATTT
>JBIRBD010000139.1:0-5338 GCA_044326465.1 Chthoniobacterales bacterium | reverse complement strand
ATCATCTTGATTGAACTTCCAAAATTCAAACCAACAAATATCCAAGACAAGAGATTAACTGTTTTATGGCTCCGTTTTTTAAAAGAAATCAATGAGAATACTCAAACCGTTGATCCCAGCTTTCTTGAAGTAGAGGAAATTAAAGAAGCACTTAGCTTACTGGAAGAAGCATCCTACAATAAAGAAGAGCTAGAAGCTTATAATAAAGTGTGGGATGCCGTCAGTTCTGAAAAGACGTTGTTAAGCGGTAGGTATAAAGAGGGTAGAGCGGTAGGGAGGGAGGAAGGTAAAGCTGAAGGTAAGGCTGAAGAAAGAAAGTCCTTCATCGTCAGTATGTACCGCTCAGGCTTAACGATGGATCAGATTTGCCAGATTGCTAAGTCAACAGAAGAAGAGGTTCAATTCATCATCCTAAACATATGAATGAAAATGAGAAAGTTGACGTAAAAAGTTGGTTCTAATTCTCCTTTCTCCTAAAACGCTCGAGCAATAAAAAAATAACCGGCGTGGTAAAAAGTGTTAGGGCTTGCGAAACAATCAACCCTCCAACAATAGTAATGCCTAATGGCTGACGAAATTCTGAGCCATCTCCATGCGCGAACGCGAGTGGCAGCGCACCAAAAAGCGCTGCAAAGGTTGTCATAATAATTGGCCGAAAACGGGCCATGCAGGCCTGATAGATCGCATCGTGCGCGGAGAGACTAGAAATCTTCTTCTTTGCATCCAATGCATAATCAATCATCAAAATTGCATTCTTTTTGACAATGCCAATGAGCAAAATAATTCCAATGATAGCGACAATGGAAAGATCCATCCGGTAATAACGGAGTGCCAGAAGCGCTCCTAGCCCGGCAGAAGGAAGCGTTGAAATAATAGTCATAGGATGGATAAAACTTTCGTAGAGAATCCCAAGCACTAGATAAACGGCAATAAGCGCCGCTAAGATAAGAAAAACCTGACTCTTCTGCGACTGAGCAAAAACTTTAGCAGTTCCTTGAAAGCTGCCATGAATGTTGGCTGGAAAATGAATTTCTTTGCTCGCTTGATTAATTAATTCAACAGCCTCCCCAAGAGCCACCCCAGGAGCTGTGTTAAAGCTGATTGAAATTGTAGGAAATTCTCCTTGATGAGGCACGCTTAGGGCAGTATTGCCCATTTCAAGATGAGTAACAGCAGAGAGTGGAACTTGCTGACCCGTTGATGACATGAGAAAAACTTTATGCAATGCAGAAGGGTCTTCTAAAAATTGGCGTTCCACCTCGAGCACCACATGATACTCATTGCGCGGCGTATAGAGCGTTGTGATTTGTCGCTGACCAAAAGCACTATAAAGAAGACTATCAATTTGCTTTGTGGTAATTCCCAAACGTGATGCCTTGTCATGATCAATAACAACACTAGCTTGCAATCCCAAAAATTCTTGATCGCTACTAACATTTTTGAGTTGAGGAATTTTTTTCAATTTTTCGACAAGCTGTGGCACCCACTCTGTTAATTCTTTAAAGTCTGGCCCATCGAGCGCGTAGATATAAAGGCCTTTTGAAACACGACCACCAATACGGATATCTTGAACTGGTTGCAAAAATAGAGAAATACCTGGTAACGATGCCGTTAAGTGACTCAAACGTGCTATGATCTCTTCTGCAGAAGATTTTCTTTTTATTTGTGGTTTAAGGGAAATCATCATATTTCCCTTATTGGAACTTCCACTAATAAAAGATCCTACGGTATTAACACCAGGATCAGACTGAATAATAGCATCTATCTGTTTCTGTTTTTCTTCCATAACACGAAACGAAATATCTTGCCCTGCTTCTGTTACTCCAACAATCATCCCGGTATCCTGCGTTGGGAAAAAACCTTTGGGCGAAATTACATAAAGCCAAATCGTAAGGACAAGCGTCACGAGCATGAGCAAAAACATTACTCTCTTCTGCTGCAAGGCGCTTCGCAAAATCCTTCCATAAAGTGCGAGTAATTTTTGAAAACACATTTCGAACCAACGTGAAATAAAATTTTCTTTTTCATCTGCATGATTTTTCAAAAATCGACTGCAGAGCATGGGGGTCAAAATAAGTGAAACGAGCGCTGAGAGAATAATAGCCACCGCAAGACAAATCGCAAACTCATGCAACATCCTTCCTGGCAAGCCATTCATAAAAAAAATTGGAATGAAGGCTGCAATTAGTGAAATACTGATCGAAATAACGGTAAAGCCAATTTGCTTGGATCCAATCAGAGCTGCCTCAAAAGCTGATGCACCTAATTCTATTTCACGAACAATCACTTCAATAACAACAATGGCATCATCCACCACAAAACCGACGGCAACAATGAGGGCCATTAGTGATAAGTTATCAATGCTTTCATGAAGCAGCCACAGGACAATAAATGTTCCTGCAAAGCAGAGTGGCACGGTGATGAGAGCAATGAGCATTATCTTTATTTTTCGTAAAAAAACAAAACAGATGAGCCCCACCAAAAGCAAACTAAGCAAGAGACTCCATTTCACCTCACGTAGTGAAGCCCTGATAGTTCCCGTGCGCTCGGTAATAATCGATAAATTAACAGAGGAAGGAAGCCATGATCGCAACTGCGGCAAAGCAGCCATCACGTGATTAGAAACATCAATGATGTTGGTTCCCGCTTGTTTCCTAATAAGAAGAAAGACCGCACGTTTTCCATTAAAAGAGGCCGTAGCGAAAGCATTTTCATTGGAGAGAACAATCTGTGCAAGATCACCGAGTTTGATCACCCCTGTAGAACCTTTAGTAATCATCAAATTCTCATAATCCTCAGGCTTTAAAAGTTGGTCATTACTCTCAATGGAGTAATTAAGAGTATCTCCAACCATCGATCCCTTGGGAAGAAGAGCATTGGCCGAAACAATACTATTGCGAACATCATCTACCGTGAGCCCCATCGATCCAAGCATCGATGGATTCAGACGTATACGAATCGCTGGCTTTGCTGAGCCTTTAATATCAACTTCACTGACACCAGGAATCTGAGAAATTTTTGGAACAAGCAATTGATAAGCAAAATCATAAAGCTCCGTCGGGCGATAAGAATCAGAGGTTAGCGCTAGCACAATGACTGCAATATCATTTGGGTTTGTTTTTTTTAACATTGGCAGGGATGGCATTGCCTCAGGAAGCTCACTAGCAGAAGCATTGATGGCAGCCTGTACATCGCGCGCAGCCCGATCAATGTTGCGACTGAGAGAAAATTGAAGATTGATCCAGCAAACACCTGACATGCTCTGCGAAGTAATTTCATCAATGCCAGCAATGCTGGTAAAATGACGCTCTAGGGGCGAGGCAACGGAAGAGGCCATAGTCTCAGGATCAGCTCCCGGTAAAGAAGCCTTCACCGATATCGTCGGATACTCAACATTTGGCAATGATGCCACCGGCAAGAAAATCCAAGCAATAATTCCCAATAAAAAAACTCCCGCCGCCAAAAGTGAGGTAGCAACAGGCCTTCGAATGAATGGCTCAGAGATGTTCATGAAAGGTGCATTATTGGACGTTATCCAACAATACAGTAAACGGGTAGCGAGTGGCGAGTAGCGTGTATGCTCACTATCCAAAGACTATTTTGACTGAACTTTGGCCATTTTTAATTGATACCGCTCACGTATAGCCAAATACCGAAGAATTAGGACAAAAAGATGCCGGATTTTAATCGAGGGCAAGGCGTAAGAAAGAGCGCTGCCTTTTGGTAATATGAATGATGAGAACGAAGCCATCGATTATAAAGACAAATTATTTTTTCCTAAGTATAAGGTTTTTGGCTATAATCAAACACTGCCCTCTAATTCCCAATTTCCTTAGCAGAATTTTCAGCATCGCCTTGTTGTTTTATCCTTGTAAATTTAAAGTAAACTTTTAAATATACAAGGATGATTTCAAGGCCTCATTTCATTAAAGAGCTAGAAAAAGGGCTTTCACGACAAGCTGCCGTTGGTCTTATTGGTCCGAGGCAGGTAGGAAAAACCACACTGGCTTTGGCATTAGCAAAAAAGAGGCCTTCAATTTATCTCGATTTAGAATTAAAAAGCGATCGCGATAAGTTGAGTGAACCAGAACTTTTTCTCAAGCTGCACGAAGATAAGCTCGTCATTCTAGATGAAATTCATCGCATGCCAGAATTGTTTCAGCCACTGCGAGGCCTGATTGATCAAGGCCGACGCAAAGGAAAGCGCACGGGACGCTTTCTCGTCTTGGGTTCAGCCTCGATTGACCTCTTGCGACAAAGTGGAGAGACGCTTGCCGGGCGCATTGAATATATTGACTTAGGGCCATTATCAATTTTGGAAATAAAGAAAAACGAAAAGGCAAGTAACCAATTGTGGTTACGTGGAGGTTTTCCTGATGCTTATCTTTCGCGAAGTGATGCCGATAGTTTTCGCTTGAGACGGAGTTTTATTCGCACTTACCTCGAGCGCGATGTGCCGCAGTTTGGCCCACGTATTCCAGCTGATATTTTAGAACGATTGTGGATCATGTTGGCGCACAATCAAGGCACTCTCTTGAATGCCTCACGCCTCGCATCAGGACTATCTATGAGTGTTCCAACAGTCATAACTTATGTTAGCTTGCTAGCCGACTTGTTGCTCGTGCGAAGACTGATGCCTTATCATAGCAACATTGGAAAGCGCATGGTGAAATCACACAAAACGTATGTGCGTGACAGCGGGTTACTACATGCCTTGTTGGGCATTCAAGATATGACCGAGTTGTCAGGACATCCTGTGGTTGGGTCAAGCTGGGAGGGTTTTGTAATTGAAAATCTTTTGTCTGCAGCTCCCGAGCGCGCGCAAGCTAGTTTTTATCGGACAGCAGCAGGAGGAGAAATTGATTTGATATTGGACCTCGGTGGAAAAAATGGTCTTTGGGCTATTGAAATAAAACGTAGCCTAACGGCAAAACCGGAGCGTGGCTTTTATCATGCTTTAGAGGATTTAAAACCGAAAAAATCTTTTGTCGTTTATGCAGGCGAAGAGCGTTACCCGATCAACAAAAATGTAGAAGCGATTAGCTTGCGTGCATTGGCGCAGGAATTGTCTTTGTTGTAGAGCATGTTAACCTAATTTTTTACCTCCCTCTGCGACTAAGAGCTTCTGCGTGCTCGGCCAGTTGTTCCGCGGCACGGAGTTTTCCCAAACCTGCATTATCCTAAAAACGGTGATGGGAGTTAATAAATTAGCGTAAAGGCTTGGTCTAAAAATGATTTTTAAAACTGCGAAGCATACCTGAAAGGTACGTGAGCCGGTTGAAAAATCATTTTGAGGCTGAGCATATTGCGCTAATTTACAACGAGCCATTGCCGTTTT
>JBIRBD010000063.1:0-10595 GCA_044326465.1 Chthoniobacterales bacterium | reverse complement strand
CGCGAATTTTGAGGCGATAGGGGACACCTCCACCGCGGCTATTGATATAAAAACCAAGTTCTCCTTTCGGATTTTCTGCGGCAAAATAAACTTCTCCCGCTGGCGCATCGATTCCTTCAGTCGAAACGATGAAGTGATGAATTAACTCCTCCATTTTTTCCATCACGGCTTCTTTTTGTGGAGGGATGTTTTTTGGGTCAACAACATTGATGGGACCAGAGGGAAGAGAGTTAATAGCCTGTTCAAGAATGCGAACACTCTGTCGCATTTCTTCCATTCGAACGAGATAGCGGTCATAAACATCACCGACACTGCCCACTGGAATTTCAAAGTCGTAACGGGAATAGTCAAGATAAGGCTTGGAACGGCGTAAATCATGATCAACGCCAGAGCCTCTTAAGTTGGGGCCAGTGAGGCCATAGTCAATGGCTTCCTCTTTTGAGATAATGCCAAGGTCCCGTGTCCGATCGACAAAAATGCGATTGCGCGTGAGGAGATTGCTGACCTCTTCCAGAGCTGGGGTGAAAGTTCTTAAAAATTCCCGAAGTTGCGGAGCAAAGCCATCTGGAAGATCACGCACTTGACCCCCGATGCGAGTATAGCTTGTAGTGAAGCGTGCGCCGGTAAGGAGTTCGCAAAGATTATAAATTTTCTCACGCTCCGCAAAGGTGAACATAAAAACAGAAACAGCACCGATATCCATACACGCTGCTCCGAGGCCAAGAAGATGGGCCGAGATGCGAGCGAGCTCGCAACAAATTACACGAATGGTTTTTCCTCGGGCTGGAAGTTCCCATCCCATGAGCTTCTCCACAGCGAGCGCATAGGCTACGTTATTGGCAAGCGGTGCTAAATAATCGAGGCGATCGGTATACGGAATAAATTGGTTGTATTGCATGTTCTCGGCAATTTTTTCATCACCGCGATGAAGAAAACCGATATGGGTGACAACATTGGTAATAATCTCCCCATCAAGCTCGAGTTCGAGGCGCAGCACACCATGCGTTGCTGGATGCGACGGTCCCATATTGAGAAACATTTTTTCTCCTAGTTGATCCTCGCTGAGAAGATGGGGGTTCTCTTTCAATCCTTGAAGCGTCCGGGCAAGCGTATCGGGTTGTTCAAAAATAGTTTTGGTGCTCACGTTAAAAGGGCTAGAGGCTAAAGGGTGAAGGGTGAAGGAAGAAAAGCAGGTTGCTTTTGTTAAGTAAATGATCCCTTCTATCGCCTTTATCCTTGTGAATTTCTTTGTTTAAAATTGGGGGTACCTGGATTCGAACCAGGAACCAACCAGTTATGAGCCGGCTGCTCTAACCGTTGAGCTATACCCCCGAAAATTGCGGCTAGAAGGGTTACTTTATATTTTTAGTTTTGTAATGGCAATGCGATTTCTAAAAATTAAAAAGGAACATGAACCTCAAGGAGCTTTTTAATTTCTGTTCGTCCAAAAGTTGTTGCAAAGCTGAGGGGCGTCATCTTCATTCCTTGATCGGCGAGGGGGTCGGCGCCCGCAGCAAGGAGCAGTTTTGCAATGTTAACGTAGCCTTTGAAAGCAACGCCGCCAAGAGGAGTCTGCCCACGATCGTTGCGGCGGTCAGGCTCTGCGCCACATTCTAGAAGCATCTGCACGGTTTCAGCGTGATCGTTGTAAGCCGCTAGCATAAGGAGCGAGTTTCCTTCATGATTGGCAAGATTTACTGGTAAGCCATGTTCAATCATAAGACGAAGTTCTTTTGCTTCACCATGTCGTGCATGATCGAGTGCGAGCGCTAGTAGCTCCCCGTAACGTTGTTCTTCAGGTGATGACATAATGATTTAGAAGAAAGAAGAATAATACAAATAGCCACAAAGAACGCAGAGAGAAGCAGAGATTGTTTTCTCCACGTTCTTTCTGTTCCTTGTGGTTAATATTTTACGTAATTGCTCATCTCCTTCTGGCGAAGAAGACGAGCAAGAAGTTCTCAGTTGTCGGTTGTCAGTTGTTGGTTGTTTTTTTTCGAAAAATTTATTTTTTAAAAATCCAATTTTATCAGCCTCTTAGGGCAATGCTTCTTTTTTAGTAGCTAAGAAAAAAGTTATTTCTTCATCATCAACCGAGAACCATTGCTTATCTCCAGAAGGAGATGAGCAATTACTGTTTTACTTCTTCCCCAGTGCAACGCGGACACCAGCGCCGTAATCAGGATCTGCCTTAGTAAAATGAGCAAGCTGGCGTTCAATTATTTCATCAGAGATTCCAGTCATCGCTTCAGCGAGGTTGGAACAAAGACGCTTTTGTGCTTCACATGACATAAGGCGGAAGAGATCGCCTGTTTGGCTGTAGTTGTCATTGCCTGTATTGCCATCATAACGATCAGCAGCCACAGAACCAAGGTTATAGGATGGTTCAGCGTAGGAGGGATCTTCTTTTGGTCCGTTAAAACTATTGGGCTCATAGTAGGCATCGCCCATTGTTGGTGCATCAAAACGCATCGCGCCATCCCGGTGGTAGGTCACGGCTGGATGTTTAGGGCGATTGATGGGCAACATCTCGTAATGAGTTCCGATACGGTGACGATGCGCATCAGCGTAGCTAAAAACGCGGGCTTGAAGCATTTTGTCAGGGGAGAAGCCGATGCCTGGAACGATGTTGGATGGAGCAAAAGCAGCTTGCTCTACTTCTGCAAAATAATTTTCAGGATTACGATTCAATTCCAAAATACCGACATCGATAACGGGATAATCTTTGTGCGGCCAAACTTTTGTGAGGTCAAAGGGATTAAACGGGCAGGCAGCAGCTTCCTCTTCGCTCATGATTTGAATTTGCATTTTCCATTTTGGAAAATTTTTTGATTCGATCGCTTCATAAAGATCACGCTGATGAGTTTCGCGATCTTTTCCAATGAGCTCGGCAGCTTCAGCATTCGTCATGAACTTGATGCCTTGTTGCGTCTTAAAATGAAATTTTACCCAGCGACGAATTCCATTTTTGTCAATGAGGCTGTAGGTGTGGCTTCCGTAGCCGTTGATATGACGGTAGCTCAGAGGCAAACCGCGATCTGAAAAAAGAATCGTGACTTGATGGAGGCTCTCAGGGCTGAGTGACCAAAAATCCCACATTGCTGTTGCGCTGCGCAGGTGCGTACGTGGGTGGCGTTTTTGCGTGTGAATAAAATCAGGGAATTTGTAAGCGTCTCGTACAAAAAAGACCGGCGTGTTATTGCCAACAAGGTCCCAGTTTCCCTCTTCCGTATAAAATTTGATAGCAAAGCCGCGTACATCGCGCTCGGCATCAGCTGCGCCAAGCTCGCCAGCAACGGTCGAGAAGCGAAGAAATAAATCAGTTTTGGTTCCAGGCTGCAGCACGTGCGCGCGTGTGAGGTGAGAAATGTCACCAGTGATCGTCAATGTTCCATAAGCGCCGGAACCTTTTGCATGAACAGGACGTTCAGGAATGCGTTCGCGATTTTGATGGGCTAATTTCTCAAGAAGTTGATAATCAGCCATCAAAAGCGGTCCGCGAGGTCCTGCCGTGAGACTGTGTTGATTGCTGGCAAGGGGATTGCCAGCGGTGGTGGTGATGGTTTTCATAGAAGAAGTGTCGAGTAACGGGTAACGAGTGGCGAGTATTTTTTTAGTAACAGTACTGCTGTGATAACAGCATTTAGCATCAAATAAAAAAAGGCATTTCTCGAAAAGTAATATTTTGTGGATAGACTTGACCCATTCCTAGGACTCATAACCTGTCCATGCTACTCTCACGGATTATTTTTTCTATTGATTTGCATAGGTCTACGCACAACTACGCGCGAACGACTTTTTGCGTTGCTTCAGGGGTGATATTGCTTGCATTCTGCTATTCGTTAATAATGAAAAAACAAAACTTTAATGTCTAAAAAACAAATTCAATACGCCATTATTTTTTTTACGCTCTTCATCGACATGGTTGGGTTTGGAATTATCATTCCGATTTTGCCACGTTATGCAGAGTACTTTGGAGCAACATCATTTCAGCTTGGCATGATTGTTGCTGTTTATTCGCTAGCGCAATTTGTCATGTTGCCGATTTGGGGAAAGCTTTCTGATCGTATTGGACGTAAGCCAGTGCTGCTGTTGAGTGTTTTTGGAACAGCTATCGGATATCTTATGATGGGATTTTCGCAGTCGATAATAATGATGATCATTGCGCGTGCCATTGATGGTGGTGCTGGTGGAAATATGGGGACAGCACAAGCCTATGTCAGCGATATAACGGCGCCTGAGGAGCGTTCCAAAGCAATGGGGGTTTTGGGTTCAGCCTTTGGATTTGGGTTTGTCATTGGTCCAGCGTTAGGTGGTTTTATTTCTTATCGCTATGGAATCGTTGCGCCGATGTTTTTTGCAGGAGGCTTGGCCTTATTAAATGCTTTGCTTATTGGGATATTTCTTCCTGAGTCGCTTCGACGAGAAGAAAAAACAACAACAGGCGTCGATCATCAAAAATCGAGTTTATGGAAGAATGTTGATAAAAAAATCTATCTGCCGGCGCTCTGTACGTTCTTTTTTTTTATTACTGGTTTTGCAATCATTACAACAGTCTTTTCTCTCTTTGTTTACTATCGGTATCACTTTAATGAGCAACAGACGGGTTGGGTTTATACGATGGAGGGAATGATTGCGATTATTCTTGAGGGTGCGCTCTTCGGCATGCTTTCAAAAAAATGGGGCGATCGACGCCTCGTCATTCTCGGTTCTTGCTTTACCGCGGTCGGATTTTTTTTCCTCCCACTCACGGCTCACGTGAGGAGTATGGTTTTCTTTTTTGCAATGGTTGCGATGGGGGACAGTCTCTTAACACCAGGACTTCCAGGTATTATCTCACGTTCCGTCAGTAGTGAGTGGCAAGGAGCCGCTTTTGGTTTTTTCCAATCCGTTGGAAGTCTCGGGCGGCTTTTGGGACCTCTCATCGCTGGTTATTTTCTGGCTATTGATTTGCATGGTCCGATAGAAGCCTATGCGCGCACTGCTTTTTTTGTAGCTGCAGGGTTGCTTGTCGGTGCTTTTTTCTGTTCACTAAAAATACCTAAAAAAATTGAAGGGTCAAAGGGATGAGAGGTTGAGGAGGGGTTGAAGGGTTGAGAAAAATTTAAAAGGAATGTTTTTTTTGGTAAGTTAAAAGTCTTTATTTTGATAACTGATAAATTTTTAAAAGATGAATCTTGTGAGTAAAATTTTAATTGATTGCGATAGCGATTCTTCCAGCTTTTAAACAGCTGCGATAGCAGCGACTCAACTTTTTCCTATGCATTCCGAATGCCTTAATACATTAACGACTCTTTTTTTGCTGATCGCTTTGGAAATTGTTTTAGGCGTTGATAATATTGTTGTTATCTCATTGCTCGTAGCGCGGCTTCCAGAGAAGATTCGGCAGCAAGCGCGCATTACGGGGCTTTTGTTTGCACTGTTTTTTCGCCTCGGTTTTGTGGCAGGAGCTTTTTATTTAGTGAAGTTGACAACGCCACTTTTCGGTCATTTTTCTGTAAGAGATTTTATTTTTTTAGCAGGTGGTTGTTTTCTTTTTTGGAAAGCATGCAGGGAGCTTTATCTTATGATCGAATGTAAAGAGCCTGCACTGCCTGCTTATGCAGTAAAAAAAATCATTACTATGGCGATTGTGCAAATCGTCATGTTGGATATTCTTTTTTCTATTGATTCAGTTATTACCGCAGTTGGTCTCACGACACATCTTTCAACAATTTTTATCGCGGTGATTTTTTCTTTTTCGGCCTTATTATTCTATGTCGGACCTGTGGGAGAATTTATTTTGCGACATGTTTCGTTAAAAATTTTAGCGCTCTCTTTTCTTGTGATGATCGGCGTATCCCTTGTTATGGAAGGATTAGGGCATCCTCTACATAGAAAGATTCTCTATTTTTCAATGAGCTTTGCTTTTCTTGTCGAGGTGTTGCAAATGAGGTATCACAAAAAGCGAATGCAGCATAAACCTGCAATCTCTCAAGAGCTGCCGCAATGAAAGACCTTAAGTTGTTAGTTACTGATTTTGACGGGACGCTTGTTGGCTTTAATACCAATGAATCATGCGAGGAATCTCTGGCAATAGAGCTGGGAAAAATTTCTCAAGATGGAGTCCTTTGGGTAATTAATACAGGCAGGCCCTTTTCTATTTTGCTCGAGGGTCTCGAATATTTTAATTCTACCGTAAAGCCTCATTTTATCATCACTGATGAAAGACATCTCTATTATCCTGGTGATGATGGCAGTTGGAAGCCCTTGGGCGATTGGAATGAGCAGTGTGATCTTTTGCATGATAAGCTTTTTCAGGCATGTGGTTCTTTTTTTGAACAGATACATGATCTCATCGCTCAATATAATGGAGCTGTGAGAATTCACAGAGATGCTCAAGGAAGGCCTGAGGGATTGCTTGCAACAAACGGAAAAATACTAGATGAAATTGCATCAATGCTGCTTGAGCATGATTGCCGTCCCTCTGATTTTTTGTTTCAGCGTAGTGATACACATCTAAGATTTTGTCACCAGTTTTATAATAAAGGGTCGACACTGGCTGAACTGAGTCGCTTTTTATTCATAGAGGCGGACCACATTTTGGCCATAGGAGATCATCATAACGATCTTGCTATGCTTAATGGGCAAGTGGCCACGATGGTGGCGTGTCCTTCCAATGCTCATGATGTTGTCAAAAAAATGGTCAGACAACAGGGGGGACATGTTTCTCGATATCCCACAGGTAAAGGAACAGCAGAAGCAATAGGCCGTTATCACCGAGGAAAAACTTATATCATCTCCGAAAAATAACTTGTGGCACAGGAACTTTGGTGTTGAGCAAGTTCCGGCCTTCGCGGGAATGACGTGGAAGACTGCGCGATATCTAAACAATACCGTAAAGGATGACAACGAGGCTCAACGCCAAAAGCACAAGCCAAATGGTCCAGCTATTTTCCGGAGATGGTATTAGCTATGCTTTAACCTAAAATGACCAGCTCCTATTCGTTCAATCTCTGGAAGTTTTTTTCCAACGTTGGTAAACCAGACATGAATATTAGCGCTTTTTACATTAATTTTTTTAGAAAGGTCAGGGATTTTCATCCCGAGAGGGCCTGCTTCCGCAAGAGCCTCAAGAATTTTTTTTTGCATGGTCCCTCGCGGAGCACGCTTGTCCATGGAAGAGCGGTTATTCTTTGCAGAACCTCGGGCTGCTTGCTGAAGAGCTTTTTCAGTTGGAGTAATTTCGGCAAGAGGCTGCTTTTTCAAGAGGGAGGTAATCAGGGATTCAATTTTTGTAAGCTCTAGGAGTAGGTTTTCCTTGCGTTCCGTGAGTTTAAGGAGCTCTCTTAATACAGAGGTATTTATTTTTTGAAATTTCATCGTAGTTTTTTAAAGGGTTTTAATTTTTAGATTTTGTAACCAAGAATAAGGCTAATATTATTTTTTTGCAACCATTGTTTTTGATTAACATAATTTTTCATTCGTTGATAATAAACGATTAACTAGTATTTGATAAAAAGACTTAGAATTTGCAAACATAATTTATTAATCGCGTTAGGTTGCTGTAGTATGTCTCGTTATGATTTTAGAGAAACCTTCATTTTTGTCCTCTTCTTTGGCTAATTTTTTTCAACCAAGAGATATTTTATCATTGAGTGAGATTCATATTTGGCGTGCTAATTTAGATTGTCTTGAAGATAGGATTTTTCAGTGCTCCTTTAGCTCTAAAAAGAGAGAAGCAAATGACTCAAGTGAGTACTTGCAGCCTTTGGAGTTATCCGTTGCTGAAAAATTTAGTTCTCCTTTGCTAAGGAAGAGATTTGAAAATTCTCGAAAAGTAACACGCAAAGTGCTCAGCAACTATCTTCGTTGTGCTCCGCAAGCTGTTGTTTTTGAAAAAGAAGTTTTTGGCAAACCGGTTGTTGCCAATTTTCCAGAGATTTCTTTTAGCGTGGCTCATAGTGGAGCGGTTATGCTTTTAGCCATAAGTCACAACCTTCTTGGGATTGATGTTGAATTGATAAAACCTGTTAATTCTTTTGAGATAGCCAAAAAATTTTTCTCTACTACTGAATCTGAATTTTTAAAACAGGGAGATCATGAAAAAAGGTTTTTCCAACTTTGGACAGCCAAAGAAGCAGCCTTGAAAGCTGATGGTCGGGGTATCACGCGTGGCTTGAGGTCTGCTTTTTCAAGAATTGAAAAAAATAAGGTCAGCGCTGTCGATTTATTTGAAAAAGAGTGGATGATTAATTCCTTCTGTTTTGAAATAGCAGAGGATCATTTCATGGCTGCTCTAGCTTTTGCTGCTCCACAAGCTCTAATTCGCTGGTATGATTTCAACTAGCTGTTAACCTAAAAACGTGAATGAAAATAAAAATTTTGGCGCAATATAGTCGGCCTGAAGCTGTTCGTTCTAAAGCCTCACTAACTGTGCAGGTTAGCCGCGGCTTCACAACAATCAGCTTCAAATCCGATTCCTTACGCTAACTTTCTCACTTTCATTCACGTTTTTAGGTTAGCTTGGTTAAGGTCTTGTAAAGATATCTTGTTGCACCTCATAACCCACCACCCTTTACTTGCCACCCCTTAGGGCGTTCCTCGAGAACGCTATTTAGTCCTATGTCCTTTCAAAATTTTAATTTATCAGAAGCTGTTGTCCATGGTGCTCAGCGTATGGGTTACATTGAACCATCACCGATTCAGCTCGAAGCGATCCCAAAAATCCTCGCAGGCAAAGATCTCATCGCATCAGCTCAAACAGGAACCGGGAAGACCGCTGCATTTGGTCTTCCTATACTTACGTTGCTTCAAGCGCCAGAAGAATTTACGTGTTGTGTTATTTTAGAGCCAACCCGCGAACTTGCGATTCAAGTAGAGCAAGCTTTCAAGGAATTTGCTGCCTTCACCTCTTTCTCGGTTGCTGTTTTGTATGGAGGTGTTGGCTATGCTGCACAAAAAAAAGCATTGAAAGATGGAGTTGATATTATTGTAGCGACTCCTGGACGACTTCTTGATTTGATCGAACAAGGGGACGTTAGTTTGAAAAATATTAAAATTCTCGTATTGGATGAAGTTGATCGCATGCTGGACATGGGGTTTCTTCCGGCTGTTAGACGTATCGTTCAGCAATGCCCAGAGAAAAGGCAGACGTTGTTATTTTCGGCAACGGTTCCTGAGGAGATTGAAAGACTCTCGGGTTGGTGCCTCAAAAACCCTGATAAAATCAACATTGGAGAGCGACGTTCGCCAGCGGAATCAGTAACGCACGCATTTTATCCAGTTGCTGTTGCACAAAAATTTGATTTGCTACAGACACTTCTTGAGCGAACAGATTTTCATAGTGTCCTTATTTTTTGTCGTACCAAAGATGGAGCCGACCGTATTGCCAGGCAGTTACTGATTCAAAAGCATACAGTTGCAGTTCTCCATTCCAATCGCTCCCAGCAAGAACGGATGGATGCGTTAGAAGGTTTTAAAAATGGTCGTTATGAGGTGATGGTTTGCACCGATATTGCTGCACGCGGTATCGATATTGTCGGTGTTAGTCATGTGATTAACTATGACGTGCCGCAGCATCCAGAAGATTACGTGCATCGTATTGGCCGTACGGGTCGCGCCCAAGCAGTGGGGGATGCCTTCACAATTATGACGGCAGAAGAGCTCCCGCATGTCAAAGCGATTGAGGCTTTCATTTCAGCAAAAGTCCCACGGCTCAAACTCGAAAATTTCCCCTATTTTTTCACGATGCTTTTTCAAGAGGCTGAAGCAGAGAAGGTTTTGCGCAATATGAAAGGGGCTCGCACGCTGAAGGGATATACCTACGGTGCAAGGCGGAGGAAGTAAGAAACTGTTTTCACGGTCTACTGCAGGCGGCGAAGAGCTTCGCTCGCGTCGGCTCCTTGCTCTTCATCAGCTTCAGCGGCTTTGAAAACAGGTTCTAAGCTGACAGGAAGAAAATGATCGCCGGATCAGTTACGAAGCTGGTAGAAAAGCAGAAATGAAGAAGCGCTATTTTTTCATGTTTAAAAAACAGTCTTCTCATTTCTTATCTTCTAAGAATGAAAAACCAATCTCTCCAGATATTTATTGTCGCAACCGGTCTAACTTTTAGCAGCCTTCTGGCGCACTCACGCGCCCAGACGAGCGCACTTGCGTATGCGCAAGAGGGAGCTGATTTACTTCAACTTCCATCTTCGAGTTACTCATCGGTTACGGCGCGTACGGTAACAGCTGCCCAATACTGCAAATTTTTAAATTCTGCCGCAGCAGAGAGCGATCCTAATCATCTCTACGATGCAAAAATGGAATCCGACCCAGAAGTCGCTTGTATTGCGCGTAGGGGTGCACCTGGGCGATGGTATTACACAGTGATTGCTGGAAGAGAAAATTTTCCAATCGGATATGTTAACGAAGTTGATGAAGAAAAATATTCTCTCGAACAAGATCTACCAACAACTCAGAACCAACAAGCCACAACCAGTTTCCTGAAGTCCAATTTAAGAGGTTTTGCAGTTGATATTTCTTCTTTGCCAATGTTGACGTTGGCTGCAGCTGCCTCCACTTCATCTTCTAACGTCAACTCTTACATCGGAGATGTAGGTATCGTTGCG
>JBIRBD010000066.1:0-10518 GCA_044326465.1 Chthoniobacterales bacterium | reverse complement strand
CTGAAAAGAGCCAGTAAAAATTCCTGAAATTCATTCGGAAAAGGTACAACATCGTAGCGTGCAACCAATCACGGGTAAAGAAATTTGTAAACCGAGTTCTCTGAATAATTATTTTGACACCAAGTCAGGATTGCAAGCAGGCAAAAATCTGTTAGCGACAATCAATTTAATATAAACTGAGGGCCATTTTAAGGGCCATTTTATTGTTCCAAAGCTCTGTACACGACAATTTTTGAATAAAATTGTAACCCGCTGATAAGTCTTTATAACATATCGTATGTTAATCAACAACTTACGAAAAAACCATGGACCATATCAGCGAATTAAAAGATGTTTTAAACGAAAAATTTCACTGCAACAAGGCGAGAATTACTTGTTTTTCTCAAATGTTACTCTCTCTGTTTACTACGCGAACAGTTAATTTAAATAAAATGGCCTGTGCTATTGAGAGTAAAGCCGATCAAAAATCGCGCTACCGCCGACTTCAACGTTTCATCTCAAATTTTGCTATCGATTTCGAAGTCATTGCCTCGTTTATCTTTAATTTATTTTTTGCAAAAGATGAAAAATATTACCTAGTCATAGATCGCACAAATTGGATGTGGGGTGAATCAGGCACTAATATTTTAACGCTAGCAATTGTATGTAAGGGAATAGCTATTTCCACTTACTGGGAACTATTGGATAATAAAGGAGGCTATTCAGATACCAGGCAACGAATTGACCTTATGCAAAAATTTATCGCTAAGTTCGGAAAAGATTGCATTAAAGGACTGCTCGCTGATCGTGAATTTATTGGCAATGATTGGATGAAATGGCTCAAAGATGAGGGTATTTCATTTTTTATTAGGTTAAGAAACAACATGTTAACTACTAATGCACGAGGCCAAACTGTGTCAGTAAAAAATTTATTTAGAGATTTAAGAGCGGCTAAAGAACGAGCTTTATATGGCAAAAGAATTCTGCTTGGACAAGAAGCCTACCTTTCAGGCTTAAGATTGCCTAATGGTGATGTTTTAGTTGTAGCAACCGATGTAACTCCTGGACTTGCGATAAAAAATTATGCCTCACGATGGGAAATAGAGACACTTTTTTCATGCCTGAAAGGAAGAGGTTTCCATTTTGAAGAGACACATCTTATTCATACAGAGAGAATAAAAAACTGATGGCCTTACTTGCTATCGGCTTTTGCTGGGCTCATAAAATTGGAGAATGGCAACATAAAATCAGTCCTATCAAAATTAAAAAACATGGAAGACCAGAAGTTAGCATCTTTCGATATGGCTTGGATTACATTGTTGATCTTTTAACAAATTTCTTTTTGAAAAGTGATGACTTTAAAGATTGCTTAGAGAGGCTTCGATGTTAAATCCTGATTTAGAACTAGTTAAATCCTATGTGTGATTTTTGTCGTGTACAGAGGTTTGTTACGATGGATTTTTTATTTCAGCGAGACGGAGGATCGAAGCGCTATGCAAGCATAACGCAAGTTCCGAGAACGCAGCTGAAAACAGAAAGGACAAGTAATAAAACCTAAAAATCAAACGCGAATGGTATATCATGGTTCCCATGCAACGGCGAGCTATGGCGTGACAGGTCCGTGACCATCGATCATAAAATAAAGAGTATCCCAAAGCCTCTAAAATCGCGCATTGCGGCGTGACTCTAGTAAACGAGCGCAATACAAGCCCCCATTCCACCTCGTAAATTCGGTCGTCATGGACTTAATTTACGAGGTAGAATTATCACATGATTGTTAGAAATTATTATCTCAAGCAGCTGAAAGAGGCTTTCGCAAACAATCCGATCTGCTCGATTCTAGGACCTCGGCAATGTGGCAAGACAACACTTGCGCAGCTCTATGCAAAAAAACTTAGTGAGGTCCACACGTTCGATTTAGAAAATCCTGCAGACATTGCAGCACTTGAATCACCCTCACTCACACTGCCGCCGCTGGAAGGCCTCATCATTATTGACGAAGTACAACGACGCCCCGATCTATTCCCTTACCTTCGCTATCTCGTCGATCACTTTGATGAAAAAATCAGTGTTAGTTATTTAAAAAAACATTTTCCTTAACCAAAAAAAATGAAACCCTTACACCTCGGCGTCATTGGCTACCCGATCAACCAATCACTCTCTCCTCTGATGCAGAGTGCGGCACTGCAAGCAATGCAATTTCCATTTGATTATATCGCCATGGAAGTAAAGCCTGAAGAGCTTGAGTCAACCTTACGAGTGCTTCCTGAAAAAAAATTTCTCGGCATTAACATTACCCTTCCCCATAAGCAACGAGCTCTTTCGTTAATGCACGATGTCAGCGAGCATGCCCGATTTCTTGGCGCCATTAACACCGTCATTGTTCACGATAAAAAATTACATGGCTGCAATACCGACGGGCCAGGCTTCGTGAAAGCGGTGAAAGAAGATTTTGGCATTGAAGTTAAAAACCTTCATGTCCTAGTCCTCGGTGCCAATGGCGGTGCTGGTCGAGCCATCGCTGCACAATGTATTTTAGAAGGTTCTCCTCGTATTACCTTAGCAGGCCGTAATGAGGAAGGCATTCGTCAGCAGGCCGAATATTTATCGAGGCATTTGCCTCCTACAAATCCACATACTCATATCCAAACAACATCGCTTGAAATAAATTCCCTCGCCCGTGTCATGCGCGACGTCGATTTGATTGTGAATGCCACTTCTGTAGGTATGAATAAAAATGATCCATCGCTCCTTCCATCATTGCTTTTTCATTCCGGACAATTTCTTTACGATACGATTTATTTTTCTCATAAAACCCCACTAATGCAGGCTGCAAGCAATGCTGGCGCTCATTCTGCCAACGGCCTTTCGATGTTGTTACATCAAGGAGCCTTGGCTTTTGAACTTTGGTTTGAGCAGCCTGCGCCCGTTAACGTCATGCGCGAAGCCTTAAAACATGCCTGCACACTCTACTGAAGCCGCGTACACGAGTAAGGCGAAACTCATTAGAAAAAAAGGTTTTTTATTCTTCTTTTGTGATCTTTGTGTTCTTTTCTGATTATTTATTTTAATCTCCATTCCATGATTGAACGTTATTCATTACCCGAGATGCGCTCCCTTTGGACGGAGCAGCGAAAATGTGAAATTTGGCTCGAGATTGAAATCTTAGCCTGCGAAGGCATGGCAGAGATTGGCATCGTGCCCAAGTCTGATGCAGAGACAATCCGAAGCAAAGCTGCTTTTTCGATGGAAGCAGTTCGTGAAATTGAAAAGCGAACCAATCATGACGTCATTGCCTTTTTAGAAAATGTTGCCACCTACGTTGGTGAACCTGCTCGTTGGATTCATCGCGGCCTTACTTCCTCTGACTTACTCGATACAACACTTGCTGTTCAAATGACGCAATCGATTGATCTTTTGCTCCATGATCTCAAGGACTTACAATCAGCGATTGCCGAGCGCGCCAGAGAGCATCAGTTCACACCAATGATTGGTCGCAGCCATGGAATCCATGCAGAGCCGATCACCTTCGGCCTCAAACTCGGTTTGATGTACGATGAATTCAGTCGTTCCATTGAACGCCTACAACAAACTCGCGCGCGGGTGGCCATTGGAAAATTAAGTGGTGCTGTCGGAACCAATGCTCACCTTGACCCACGGGTTGAGGCCTATGTTTGTAAAAAATTAGGCCTGCAGCCGGCAGCCCTCTCAACGCAAATTTTACAACGCGATCGTCATGCAGAATTTGTCATGACACTAGCCCTCATCGGTTGCAGTATTGACCGATGGGGAACAGAATTCCGGCATCTGCAGCGGACGGAAGTGTTGGAAGTCGAAGAAAAATTTAGTGAGGGACAAAAAGGAAGCTCTGCGATGCCCCACAAACGGAACCCTATCACTGGCGAACGGCTTTGCGGTCTCGCACGCGTGTTGCGAGGGAATGCGCAGGCAGCGATGGAAAATGTTGCCCTCTGGCATGAACGCGACATTAGCCATAGCAGCGCTGAGCGCATTATTTTACCTGACTCCTGCACGTTGCTCGACTACATGCTCCATTTACTCACCAAGCTGGTTTCGGGACTTCAAGTCTATCCTGAAAACATGGCTCGCAATATGGAAATCACGCACGGCCTTTATGGAAGCCAAGCCGTTTTACTTGAACTGACCGATCGCGGCATGGCTCGCAAAACAGCCTACGAAGCGGTTCAGCGGGCAGCAATGCGCACTTGGAAAGAACAGATTCCCTTTATTCAATCATTACGTGAAGAGCCCGAAATTTCTGCGCAGATGACACCTCACCAGTTAGAAAAAATCTGTTCACCACAAAGGCACTTTGAACACGTTGCTAAAAAATTAGCAGCCGTTGGAATTGTATAAAATACTATCGCGATGCATTGAGAGGAACAGCATCAAGAGGCTTGGTTAATTGATCGAGCGTATTAAAAGAATCTCTTATCGCCTTATTTGTTGCCTCACTAGTCTGGATTCCTGCAACTGAGCGACTCTTATCTACAAAATCTTTATTGGTCCTCTCACTAAGAGTAAAATTCGCGTGTTGCGTCATAGCCTGCATAGCAGAGGCAATCTGCTGCATCATAGCTCGTAACGCATCACCTTGAGAATTATCAAGATACATTTTATTTATAGCAGCCTCATTAGGAGGGTGCACAATATTATTTTCAGGGACTGTATCATCAACCGGTTCTCCAGTTTCAGGATCCGTTGTTACCAGCTCTTCAGTCTCGGGATCTGTTGTTACCGGTTCTTCAGCCTCAGGATCTGTTGTTACCGGTTCTTCATTTGCTGATAGCCCTGAAGTTTTTAAAGAAGAACGGAGGTTTTCTTTAATAGACATCTCTCTCATTGCCTCTGTTCGTCGCTCTGCTCTCCTAGTAATCTCGGCTCTAATAACATTTTGGTTTGTACGAACGGCCATTTGAAATAGTAGTTTTTGCGTTTTTTCTGCCGAACCTGTTAAAGAAGTAAGCAAAAACAGAGAAGAAAATTCTGCATTACGTTGAGAAACAGGAGCAAGTACAGGTAAACTATCTGGCCCAGGGCGACCACCTGCCGAAGCAATATCTCCTGCAATAAGTGGAGACCGAGCAAAAGCAAGATTACTTACAGTCTCTAGAGTGCTATTAACAGCAAGAATTTCAGCTTCAGCAGCTTTCAGAAAATCATTATTTCTATCTGGATTAACGACATTAGCATCAAAAAGTTCTTGTTCCCGATTCTCAGCTGCAATTTTTTCTGCTTGTTCAAGAGCAATCTGGTTTGCTGCAAGAAGTTTTGAAGAAAGATCGGCACTTGCTTGATCAGCAATGAAGTTAGCTGCCTGTTGAGTAAACAAAAACAACTCTGCCTGCTCGTTTTTAGCTGCTGCTGATTCAGGCATAGCTAGAGAAGCATAAGAACTATTATAACTATCTTGGATTGCTTCAGGTATTGGAGAATCAATAATAACCGTTGATCCTGTAAGAACTTGTTGAGCAGATTCTGTTTCTATAGAACCTGCCTCAGTAGATACTGAGGATCTATCACGTTCTCCTCCTACAGCAAAAGCAGAAGTTGTTCCAGCTGATCTAATTGGTTCATTCATAGTATTTTATTGGATGCTAAGTGGGCGACAAGAGCATTACAGAGAGCTTGCACACGAGGCCTGATACTATTTTCTCCACTGCTCTTGCAAAGATGTAGAGAGGTCTCGGCACATTGAAGCGCTAAAGGAAGATTCATAAGATCAATGAAACAATGAGCACTATAAAACTTTGGCTCAGGATTAAGAGGATCATACATAGAAGCCATAGCAAAAGCAGCAGCGGCGCTATAATGATTTTTTGTATGTTGATTTGCTCCCCCCAGAGCAATCCAATTTCTAGAATTTCTCGGCTCATAAAAGCAGAGCAATCTAAAAATATCAGCGGCTTGTGGAAAACACTCTGCTTGATAGAGCTTAAAGCCGAGTGCGTAAAGAGCCTCTATCTGCTTCGTTGTAATGCCTGTCTCTTCTGCAAGAGAAGACTTTTCTCTCATGCTTTCCAGAGCAAGCTCAATGAGATCAATATCCTTCTGAGAAGAATTAGAAGCCGACGAATTGGTTTTTTCGGTTTTTTTCATTCTGCTGACTTTATGCTTCCTTCATTCGATAATCGAGAAATTTTTCATATCGCCTCTAGCCTCCTAAACACAATGCAGTTTACTTAAAAAAACATTCGTTGAATAAAATTTGTTCTTTTTGCCGTAGGCCTTACTTACCTGTAGCCTGTAGCCTGTAACCTAGGCCCCCTGCCGTCACTTAATTCCTTAAGTTGACGGCATTCCTCCTAAACAGCTCCTTTTTCTAGAAGCTTACGGGCTCCTGCCACCACTTCTTCGGGTGTAATTTGCAACATAACCTCACACCATTCGCGCGGTTGGGCAGAGGGGGGACAAATATGAGGTATTTGAACGGCATTCCAATGACAAGGAGAGAGAGGACACGCCCTTGTATGGTGAATAGGATAATGGTTGAGATAATATTTTACGCGCGTATCAGGCCCATAAGGCCCCCAAAGTCCAATACACGGCTTCCCCAGGACGCCTGCGATATGCACAAGCATCGAATCTGGAGAAATACAAAGTTCCGCTCGCTGCACCAGTGCCCAGAGAAGTCGAGGTCGTTCAAAAGAGCGAAATTCTACATTGTCAGCAAGAGGCTCTCCCCAATATCGAGATGCTTCTAAAGCACCATAAATACCAATCCAATAAATATCAGGAAACTCATCTGCCAAGGCCTTTAAGACGTCACGGCTGTGCTGAGGACTTAACGAACGTATCTGTTGAGAGCAGGCAAGCTGATAAAATCCGAGCTTGCGTCCTTGATAAAGCGTACTAGCAATGAGTTCCTCTGTTTTAGTAAATCTAGGAGCAACTCTTTTTTCCTCATCCGCAATAGAGCTTGGATCAATGCCGCATGTCTGCAACATCAAGTCGATTGGCTGCATCTGCCCATCGTGCGCATAACCATTAGAGATATATTCTAAATTAATATGATAATCAAAATGCCGTAACATCGACCAATAGCAAGGAAGCGTAACAATTGATTTAACCCATGGGAATCCATGCCAAAACATCACTAAATGAGGCTCCGAAAGAATATGGATTTCATATCCACGATCTGCAAGAATTTTGGCTAACGGCCACGTCATGATCTGATCACCCATACCACCAACTCCATTATAAATAAGAACCTTTCCTTTAGAATAACGTGAAGGCAGGTTCTCAGAATAATGAAATGGCTTTAACATTGCTTCTGCTTTTGAAACTCTCTCATAAGGGATTGCCATATCCCATGCTTTTAGCTTGTCAAATTGTTTGTCTGCAAAAAGATATGGTTTTCCGGCCTCAAAAATCTGAGGCCCTCCCAATTGAATTTGACTGTTTTCTAACCAAAGATGTTCTGCAAATGAAATAACGTGCATAATTTTTCCTTGTTATAAACAAGGCTGTAACGAGTGGCGAGTAAAGAGTTCTGAGAAAAAATCCACTCGTTACTCGTTACTCTTTACCCTTTACTAATTAAATCATGGTTTTACTCATTGGCTTAGATGCGGCTGATTGGAAGTTAATATCAGAAAAAATTGCCTCTGGCGCATTACCCAACCTCGCAAGACTAGTTACCACAGGCTCTAGCGGTCCCCTAAGATCCATTCACCCGCTTTTTTCACCTGCTCTTTGGTCAACGATTGCCACTGGCAAGCGCCCCTACGAACATGGCATCACCGGCTTTACCTTGTCTGATGACGCTGGAAATGGCTTGAAATCTTACGACAGCAGCTTGCGAAACTCTCCGGCACTTTGGAACATTCTTTCTCAGACAAAAAAGATCTCCAATATAATAGGCTGGTGGACGACTCACCCCGCAGAGAAAATTCATGGTGTCATGGTCGACGAAACTTTTGCCATCGCACGACAGCCTGCTAGCGACCCCTGGTTAGTTGCTGAAAATAGCATTACCCCTGCATCAGTTGCTGAAGATTTAAACAAATGCCGTGTGCATCCTCAAAAAATCTCTGAAGCACTTTTACGCTCGCTTGTCCCAAAACTTTATGAAATCGACCTCTCTAGCGATATCCGCATTTCAGCGATTGCAAAAATTCTTGCGGAAGACTTGACCAACCTCAATGTTACGTTGCAGCTGATGGCAGAAGAACCATGGGATTTTACATCTGTTTATCTCATCGGACTGGACAGCCTTTCCCATCAAGGTATTGATTACCGCGAACCAGCGTTATCGCTCAAAAGCAGCCGTGATATTGAACTTTATGGCGAGCTTGTTGATCGGGCTTACGAACTTTATGACACATGGGTTGGAAAATTAGTGGAGGCTGCAGGAAAAAATACAACCATCATTATTGCCTCTGACCATGGTTTTTATCACGACCACCGCAAACCAACAACCATTGGCATTGAAGCAACGGCCCCATGTGCTTATCACGCACCCATGGGAAGCCTCATCATATCGGGACCAGAAGTCCGTCAAAATTTTAAGATCAAACATGCCTCCATTCTCGATATCTGCCCGACCATTTTAAATCTTCTCGATGTACCCATTGGCCGTGACATGCAGGGTCATATTTTGAGCGAAGCATTCACCTCTCTTCCTGAAAAAAAGAGGATCCCTAGCTGGGATGAACGATATAATCAAGAAAATCACCTCGGCAGATTTCTTTCCAAACTCGCTTCTGCTGATGAAGTGCAAAAAGTCGACGGCGCACAAAAGCTGAGTGGACTCAACGCCCGTGGTGCTTTGAGCACCGGCGCGACGCAGCACTTCGCAGCAAAAATAGAGTTTCGAAAGAAATCTAAAAAACCATCGACCGAGACAACCACAGCCGCCTTACGTCAGCTTGTAGCTCTTGGATATTTGCAAGAGCTACCGACCAATCATGAAGCAACGGTCAAAGAGGCTCACGTTACACAATTACTTCATCGTGCACTTTCTTATTTAAGCAACGAACAGCTTCATTATGCCATTCCTCTTCTGGAACAAGCACGACAGCAAGCTCCATCGCGAACCGATATCTTATCGGTTCTTGCGAGCGCTTACCTATTGATGGATGAAAGTCGACGTGCAGCAGCAAATTTCAAACAACTGGTCCGCTCGAGGCGCAGAGATGCTACAAAAGCAGCCCAAGAACTTTGGGCATTGTTAGAAAAAAAAGATATCTCAGCAAAACGCTCGGTCTCAGAAAATTGGGCATTACGCCGTCTCCTCGCACGCATGCAGGTCGATGAAGATGCCTTACAGTGCACAATAGCGCTTGCCAACTGGCATGCATACCATAAAACAGGCGACCGAGACTTCCTTATTTCTTTTGCAAAAAAAAATCCACACGATTTTTTTATGGCGCAACATGCAGGCCAGGCATGTCTTACTAGCGGATTACAAGAGGATGGATTTGCGTTACTTCGTAAGTCTGCCTCATGGAATCTGGATGAGCCAGAAGCCCTCGTTATCATGGCAGAAAATGAAAACTTTTCTCGCGCGGAAGCGCTTGCGCGTGAGGCATTGGATCGTAATCCACTAGATGCCGCCTCCTGGTTAGCACTAGCAACTGCGCTTGTTGCTCAATCACAATGGAAGGAAGCAGAAAAAGCTGCAAAGCATTCATCAAAAAGCAGTTTGCGACGAAGTAAAGCATGCCATCTTCTTGCTGAGATCGCTTTGAAAGGAAAAAACGATCGTGAGCTCGCAGCCCGTTACCAAAAAATTTCTGAGCGCGCCGCTAAACGCCTTAAAAAAGCGATCTGCAAGCCTTCTATTGATTCAAACCATCAAAACTTTAAACCGTTTTTCACTAGAAGTTCTTCATCCTCTCAGCCCCTCAACCCCTCAACCCCTCACCTACCTATTGTAGTTAGCGGGTTACCACGTTCTGGCACATCACTGCTTATGCAAATGCTCTCTGCTGGAGGAATGGAGATTTTTACTGATGATCAACGCGCCTTGGATGAACACAATCCACGTGGTTATTTTGAACATGAGAAAATTAAAAATATCGCCAGCGATATTTCCTTTCTCAACGAAGCTACTGGAAAAGTTTCAAAAATCGTCATCCCCCTCCTTTGGGAACTTCCAGAAAATTTTAAAGGAAACATTCTCTGGATACGTCGTAATCTTAAGGAGGTCATCACTTCACAAAAAAAGATGGCTGGCCTGGAAGCTCCTCCAGAAGCGCTTTTAAAGGCTTACCTCTATTACGAAGAAAAAACTTTTGAGCTCATCGCAAGTAGAGAATGGCCTGTCTTGGAACTCACGCATGCTGATGTTTTAGCTGACCCAAAAAAATCTGCAGAGATGATTAATAATTTTTTAGGAGGCCAGCTTGATGTTGAAGCAATGGCCAAAGTTGTAGAACCGAGTCTGCATCGAGTGAGATCAGGAAAAAAATAAATCATCCTAAAAACGTGAATAGAAACGAGAAAGTTGGCGTAAGGAGTTGGATTGGAAGCTGGTTGTTATGAAGCCGTGGCTAACCTGCACGGTTAGTGAGG
>JBIRBD010000208.1:0-1849 GCA_044326465.1 Chthoniobacterales bacterium | reverse complement strand
GGACAAGATACACCTGAATATGGCACTTGCGTTGATATCGTTACAAAAGCCGCTCTTCGTGAAATGATCATTCCTGCGCTGCTTCCTATTGCAACCGTTGTTGCCGTTGGATTTATTCCATGGCTTGGTGCTGTGGCGTTGGGAGGTGTTTTGGTTGGAACTATTGTCACCGGTCTTTTCTTAGCGATCTCAATGACTTCAAGCGGTGGTGCTTGGGACAACGCTAAAAAATTCATCGAAGAAGGTAACCATGGAGGGAAGGGATCTTCTGCCCATGCGGCTGCAGTGACTGGTGATACTGTTGGTGATCCTTACAAAGACACAGCAGGACCAGCTATTAATCCAATGATCAAAGTCGTTAATATCGTTGCGATTCTCATTGTTCCTTTGCTCTTTAAATAAAGCAGCAAAATAACAGATCTGTGCCCGGTCAGCGGTCCGGGAAAAACAAAAATTCCACTTTGATTCGCGTTGACTCATAAATAAATGACACCCGAGAGGTAGCTGGAGTAAGGACTCGTTGACTCAAAAGTCATGACACCGAAGTGATATTTATTGGTGGATATTTTTGGGTGTTAAGTGTCGATTTCTAATAGGACGTGGAGTGAAAGCCAAGAAGTTTTCCTATGCTGATGGGACGTGGAATGGAAAAGCTGGCTGGTGGGCTTTCTCCGAGAATGGGCACGACAGCTCGTCGGAGGAGAAAAACACCAGCCAGCACCTTCAAATTTTTCAGTGAGGCGAAGCCTCACCATTTTTCAACGCTGATCTAAAGATGAGCTTTATTTTTTAGGAAAGCTTTTTGAAGAGTAAAGAGCTCGCAGAGTTTTTTCTCTAACTTTTGTGATAAATCAAAGGGATTAAGGCTTGCTCTTTTCTTCAAGAGATCTTTTTTAATTTCATCTTCAATATCTTTGCTCTGCAATAAGCGATCGCAAGGAGTGAGCGGCTTGTCGTGATAACGTTTGATCTTTGCTCCATCACGTTCTTTTTTAATCAGCTTCATACAAGGCTTGAAGAAGTTGTTCAATGGCTCCCAAAACTCACAATAGATCTCGTTGATGAGCTCGATCATCTTAGGATCTTCCAAACGATCGTAGCCAAGCAACTGACGAACATGAGTCCAGTTTTTCTGCTCCACATAAGCGTTATCATTTTTTCGATACGGCCTAGAGCGAGTAAATCCGACCTTCTTGGGACGATTTGAAAAATAGTTGATTAAGTGATGATTTAAAAATTCACTCCCATTATCGCTGTCAAAACCAAGAATTTTAAAAGGAAGATCAGATTCTATGCACTTGATCGCCTCTACAATTCCATGAGCACCTTTATTCCAGACGGCTCGATTGCTTGTCCATCCGCTACAGATATCAGTAAAAGTGAGACTCCAAATAAAATCTCCGGCTAAGGAAGTGCCGCAGTGAGCCACAGTATCAGCTTCGAAAAAACCAGGCTGCGTAATCTCCCAATTGTCAGTGCGAATGGGAATCTGCGTTTTAAGAATTCCTCCAGGCTTTGTTCCGCAGCGACCTTTGATCACCTTATGAGGCGCTAGCAATCGATCGATTTGTGCGGGACTGATCTTCTTTACTTGCTCTCTTATTTTGTCACTGAGCTTGCCATAGCTCTTTTCATAATGAGGCAACCAAAGTGCCATCATGGCTGCCAGCCTCTTCCCACAAGGCTGCTCAGATGCTTTCCAAACACGCAGGAGAATTATTTTGATTTTCTCTCCATAAAAAAACGGCCTGCCTTTTTTCCTAGAGTTCTTTTTTGCGCACCCTACCTTGCCGTTAAGCAGCTTGATAGCGTGTTTGCGACTATATTTCCATTGCTCGCAAAGTTCATT
>JBIRBD010000130.1:0-5717 GCA_044326465.1 Chthoniobacterales bacterium | reverse complement strand
TCTTCACCTTTTAGCCTAATTTCAGCCTATAGCCTCTTTTCTGCTTCCTGCCTTTAGCCTTCAGCCTATAGCCTATAGCCTCATTATGAAAACAATTAAAGCCGGCGTTGTCGGCGTCGGTCACATTGGCAGCCATCATGCCCGTATTTATTCTGAGCTTCCAGACTGTGAGCTCGTCGCTATTTTAGATGACAACTATTCTGCTGCTGAAAAAGTGGCGGCAAAATATGGAGCAAAGGCTTGCCGCTCGCTCGAAGAATTTTCTGCGCTTGTCGATGCCGCCACCGTTGCCACGCCGACAGAATCGCATCACAAAATTGGAAGTTATCTACTCCGTGAAGGAAAACATCTCCTTATTGAAAAACCACTTGCTAACACCACACAACACGCTCAAGAACTAGCAGCCATCGCTCATGAGCACGACTCTATCTTGCAGGTTGGGCACGTAGAACGTTTCAATCCAGCTCTTGAAGCCTTAGAGGAACAGTTAAAAAACCCCCGCTTTCTTGAAGTTACACGTCTCTCCCCTTACCCCAATCGTAGCACTGATGTTGGGGTTGTTCTTGACCTGATGATTCATGATTTAGAAATCGTGTTGCATCTCGTCCGCTCTCCGGTGATCAGCATCGATCCCGTTGGTATTGCGGTATTAAGCCGAGGAGAAGACATCGCTAATGTGCGTATGCATTTTGAAAATGGTTGTGTCGCCAACTTAACGGCAAGCCGTATCAGTCGCGATAAAGTGCGCAAAATTCGTATCTTTCAAAAAGATGCCTACCTCTCGCTCAATTACCAAAAACAGAACGGTTACATGCTGCGTCTCAATAGTGGAGCCATTAAACGTGAACGCGTTAAAGTGATTAAGGGTGAGCCGCTTCAACGTGAGTTAGCTGCCTTTATTGAGTGTGCACGCTCTGGCATTCAGCCACGCGTAAGTGGCCACGAGGCCGCTGCGGCGCTTGATCTAGCGTTGCGTATTACAAAGCAGATTGAGGAAAATACGGTCAGAGAGAGAGACCAACAGTAATTGCTCATCTCCTTCTGGCGAAGAAGACGAGCAAGAAGTTGCCGGTTGTTGGTTATTTTTGTTTGAAAGATTTATTGTATTCGTTCACGTGAGCGGAGCGGCAACTAGTCCGAAAAATTGAAGCAATTTTTGGAATAGATTTTCTTTTTGATAGGTCAAAAAGAGTGACAACATCCTTCGACCTAAAAACGGTAATGGATCATCCTAAAAACGTGAATGAAAATGAGAGAGTTGGCGTAAGGAGTTGGATCGGAAGCTGGTTGTTATGAAGCCGTGGCTAACCTGCACGGTTAGTGAGGCTTTAGAACGAACAGCTTCAGGCCGACTATATTGCGTCAAATTTCTCATTTTCATTCACATTTTTAGGTTGAATAAGTGTTTTTAAGATCTCATTGGGAAATCGGCGTGTTGGTGTAATCGCATAGAAACGCTCGGTGATTTCAGAGATGCAATAAACTTCATGTAATACTTTTTCTCTAATTTCGTCTTGAACAACAACACGAGGCAGCAATGTTACTCCTTTATTTTCTCGAGCGAGAAGACGAAGCATAGCCATGTCATCAACTTCTGCGATGATTTTTGGGCGTATTTTCTCTTGATCCATCAAAAGATCAAAAGATGCGCGAATATTGCTTTCCAAGCTAGGAAGTGTAATAGGAACTGTTCTTAAATCATGAGGAAATCGAAACTCTTTTTTATTTCTAATATTTTTAGAAACAAGACTCACCGGTTGTTCATCGATAAGATGACTATGCCACGATGTTTTACTATCTCTACGCACGGGATGATTAGAGAGGATGACATCGAGCACGTGCGTTTCCAAATCGATTAACAGCTCACGCAGGGTTCCTGACCGAAGAATAATTTCGAAGCTTGGGTTATTGAGAATAGGCCTTAAAAATTCTAATTGAAAATTGCGCGATAATGTTGAAGGAGCTCCAACCCGAAATTTTTGAATATGCTCAGGCTTGCCATGAGTGATGGTTGCTATGAATTCATCTCCTGCCTGAAAAATAGACTCGGCGTAATCCAAGGCAATTTTCCCTGCTTCCGTTAGCACAAGGTTTTTATGCTCCCGTTCAAAAAGAAAAACACCTAAGTCACTCTCAAGCTGACGGAGCTGTGTGCTTAAAGCTGATTGCGCAATACGACATTTTGCTGCTGCGCGGGTAAGATTACCTTCCTTGGCAATCATCCAAAAATAACGGAAATGATGATAATTGAGATGCTTCATAAACCTAAAAGCGTGATTAAAAATCAGTGAAATAGCTACAACTATTTGATACAATAGGCAATGCACTTAGCAAAAGCCATCAACTGCACTAACCCTGTGGGTGAGAAAAAACTGGAGTCAGTCTTCAGCATGAAAACAGCGAGCTCCTTATCCAAGCTATCACCAAAATTAGCAATATGTTATAACGCGTAAACCTTATTGAGGAGCAATGGACCGCCAAGCAACGTTGGGCTTACCTTCTAACGCTTATTTTTGGTCGTTGGCTAGGAGAAAAATGGTTATTTGGTGTTCCAGGCAACACTGAATTACTCCTTTCGAGATAATTTCAACTTCAAGATCCCAAAAATTATGAACTCGATCCAAGAAAATCCGCCGAAATATCTGTGGAATGTAATGTTCTATTCACGTCTTTAGGTTGAAGATAGAGATTCCATTGAACCATCTATAGCCGCTGCGCTATTTACTGCAACAGGAGGCGTTGCTTCTTTTGCGATTTTGAATGCTTCCTCTGCATCTTTAGCTAGCCTACCCCCTTCTTCATCAAATTGATCTCCTGTTGAATTAGCATGTTGTCGTGCAGCCATAGCATATCTTAAGGAACGCTCTTTCATAAGTTGCGCAGCTTGACGCCACTTTTCAGCTAATTCTAATTCTTCTTTTTTTTCAGCCTTCATTGCTTCTTCAGAAGATTTGATCCAGTCGCCACATTTGGCAGCATTGCGCCAACTAGCACTTTCTTTTGTTTTTCCCTCAGCATATGTTTGAGCGGCTTTCTGATAATTTTTAGCTCCTTGCTCTGCAAGTAGGGCACTCTCAAAAAAGTTTTCAGCCAATTCTGATTCTCCTTTTTCTTCAGCCTCAATTGCTTTTGTTTGTCTATTTACTGCCATTTCAAAAGCTCTCTTTGCTTTATTATAATCCTCTTCTTCTTGAGTATCTGCCTGAGCTTCTTTGGCAGAAGATTCATTAGCTTTGTAAAAAAGATAACCCACTTTAGCCTTATTATTATATTTTTTATATAGTTCTAATTTGTTGCCTGCAGCTGCGTTGGCAGCCAAGGTAAAAGAATCACCAGACTCCTTATAGATTGATGCTTCTCTGTCGTAGTTATTAACAACTTCTGGTGTCTGATTGCTTATTACTGCTTCCACTTTTGCCTCTAGCTTGGAACTTGCATTATCAAGCATAAAAGCAGCCTTGTATAAGCTATAGGATTCATCTTGTTTTCCTTTTGATTTTGCTTCTCTTGATTCGTCCGACATTTTGATTGCATTCAAACGACAATCAGCAGCAGCCTTCCAGCCATTAGCTTCTTCTACCTTCTCTTCATCATATGCTTTGGCTGCTTTTGCAAACAGCAGGGAACATTCTTCCCAGCGTATTGCAGTTTCTTCAGATTCATAAGCACGTTCCATTTTGCTCTCTTGGAGAGCTTCAAGTTTTATTTCTAAGTTTTCTGCTGCATTATATAAACTAGTTCCAGCATTTCCCCAACTATTGCCTTCAGCTATTTTTAGTTTTGCATATGCTTGAGCAGCCAAAATAAAATACTCAGCTGATTGCTGGCATTTTTCTGCAATTTCTGCTGCTTCTCTTGTGGCTTCTGCTGCATGTCTTAAACTAATTCCAGCATCTCTCCAACTATTGCCTTCAGCTTCTTTTTCTGTAGCAAATGATTCGTCAGCAGAAGTAAAACACTCAGCCGATTTTAAGTATAATTCTGCTATATTTCGCCATTTTTTGGCCATTTTTTGAGATCCATTTGCTTCTAAAGTGAGTGCTTCTCTTAAGTTCTCCGCTGCGTAGAAAAAACCATCCCCTACCTCCGTTAAAATATCACTTCTAACTCGTTTTCCTTGAGCATATTCCGTAGCTGCCTCAGCATAGGATCTACTAGATTGTTGATATGCCCATGCAGTATCATGCCACTCTTGGACTACCACTGGTGGTTTTTCATTTTCTCTTAGAACACTCGCCTTAGCTTCACTTTCTTCAGATCTAGCTTTTGCAAAGATTCTTTTTCCTTCAAGAGCAGAAGGTAGCGAATCTCTATTATTATCTACTGTTTTTATTGCTTCTTTAAATTTTTCCGCTGCTTCCACATAACGAGCAGCTAATTTTTTACTCAGATCATCAGCAGCAAGCAGATCACCTTCAGACACATAGGAACAGCTTATCCAATCCCAATAACTTACTTTATCAGAAGATATCTTATTATTATTAGCATTTTTAGAAGCTTTATCTGATTCATCATAATAAGAGTCTATTGTTTTTTCCTGCTCTGCTTTTTTGGTAGAAGCATAACCTACTGCCTTCCAATATGTTGCTTTATCTGACTTGTTAGAATTTTCCGCTTTAGCGGCATTGTTATAATAAATTGCTGCTTGAGTATAATAAGCTCCTGCATCGCTTATCTTTTGATACTGTGTTGTTTCTATTTTCCTCTTTCCTCTTTTAGTAACAAAAACATCTCCCGCTCTTTTATGAAAAATTGTATTATTATTTTTTTGAATTTCTTTTGCTTTTTCAGAAGCATCTGCAGCCTTACCCCAAAGACCTCGTGCCTTCTGTAAGAATTTTTTCTTTCTATCTATGTTGTTACCTCTATAAAGTTCAATTTGCTTATCCAGCTCTGCGTCAGAAAGTTTCTTTAAAGATAGAAAAGATAGACTACCTTCTCCTAAAGCGGCGTTAGAAGTATTGTTAGCCACCTCGGTCCAATAGACTGAATCTTCCTTATTGGTAGATTCAGCAGCTTTCTTATAGGCGGCAGCTACTTGAGCACAAAGAGCAGCTATTGGTTTATCGTCTCTTTGATCTCTTATGACAGCTTCTGCTACCATAGAAGAGTAACGTGATGCTTGGACCCAAGCATTGAGAGCATTAAATACTTCTCCGCCATCTCTATCCTGTGCTATTGCAGTTTTTTCAAGATAAGCCGCTGCTTGAGAATAATATGTGGCTGCATCATCTTTATTGTTAGCAGAAGCTTCTACAGCCTTAGAGGAAATCAAAGCTGCATTATTCCAGTAACCTGCTACATCTGGCTTATTGATATGCTTTGCTTTATTAATATAATAATTTATTGTTTGAGTGCAGCGCTTTGCTAATCCACGATCCTCTTTAAGAAGAGCTTGCTCAGTCTTCTTTACAATCTCCTCTATAGAATTAGCATCACTCTCTATAGATTTGGCTTCTTTATTTAAACGTTCAGCTTCTTCTATCTTTCCATCAGTAAACGCCTTCTTAGACTGAAGTCGATATTCAGCAGCAGTCTGATAATAAGCCGCTGCATGAGTTAAAGCTGCTGCTAACTCAGTATTTTTTGCAGAATTAGCTTCTGTTGCTTGACCCCTATATTTAGAAGCATTGGCCTCATTAGAAGCAATAAATCTATCAATCCCGGCAAATTCTTCTCTAGCTTTAGCAAATTTATTAGCAATATTCTGGGCAGAT
>JBIRBD010000057.1:0-11529 GCA_044326465.1 Chthoniobacterales bacterium | reverse complement strand
TCAAATCCAACTCCTTACGCCAACTTTCTCGTTTCTATTCACGTTTTTAGGGTTTAAGTTAATTTTCTCACTCCCATCACCGTTTTTAGGATAATCCAGGCAATCCATGACATGCGGCACCTTTTTTACCTCCCATAACTTCAACTCCTAGGCAAAGTCTTATATTTGCTACAAAATAGCTGTGGTAGCAATGACTTGGCTTCCCATGATTACGGGGATTGTATCCAACTTCTGCCTCTTGTTGATTTCCATAGATTGTTTTTACCGTCGAATCTATGTCCAATATCTGCCTCCCGGAGTATCCACAGGCCAAGAATCTCCATTTTTAAGCTCCTGTTTTTTCTCACCCACAGGGCTAGTGCAATTGATGGTTTTTTCTGACTGCATTGCCTATTGTATCAAATAGTTGTAGCTATTTCACTGATTTTCTAATCACGCTTTTAGGTAAAAAGTTAGTGACTGGACTTTGTGTTCTTTGTGGCTATTTCTTTGTTATGTCTTTTATGGTGGCTAGATGCCCGCGCGGTCGAGTAGTGATTTTAGAACTTTCTCTGCCTCAAAATATTCCCTCGCGATTTCAAGTGCAGCACGACTCTGTTTTGGATAATCAGAACGAATGAGTTTTGCAGCCTCAACAATTTCTTCTATTGTTGAAAATCCAAACAGACCTGCGCCTCCACCAAAAAATCGAGTGAAGCCTGTCTCTTCTGTAATAACGGGCCGGCCAGCCGCTAAATAACAAGCGCTTCGGTCGCTGAACCAGCCTGTGTTGAGGCGAATGTATTGATCTTTAGCGCAGGTGAATTCTGCTTTGGAATCACAAATATAGTTTTTGTAGTTGTTCCAATCAGTGCTCAAATCATGAGGCAGTACGAGACGCCAGTTATTTTTAATAAAAAGATCACGCTCATTTTCTTTAGCAATGTCAGTGGCCAATTCAAAAACTTCGCCAGAGCGTTTTGGGGCTTCGATGAATTTTAAAAACTCCAGCGACTTGCTCCAAAGATAATTCGAGTCGCGCCAAGCGATATCTTTTTTCCCACTCGTTGACCAATTGCAAATTGAGGTGTAGAGAGCTTCCGTAGCTGGAGGCATCGCCTTCTGGCTATTACACCAAAGATCGGTAACAACAGGCTGCCTCGTTGGAAGCCATGTAAGATTATGTGTCGGCACAGGGAAAGCGGACGTGCCAATGTTTTCACCAAATGTAAAAAGGTGTTGGTGCTGCTTGAGAAAAGAAATAGTTGTCTCGTTTTTTTGATCCACTTTGATCTGCTCTAGGCCAGGATCACTTTCCACGTAAATGAGATGCCGAATCAAGGCCAAATCCTCATTGAGGTTGTGTGATCCACAAATGTTGAGGGCGCAATCAGCATCGCGATAAAGTTGCAGTAGTCTTTTGCGTTCCATTCCAGCCATGGCAAAAGGTTCGCAGTAACGCGCGCAGTAGGCCCAGTCAAAATGATATTCACTTGCAAGCTTGGTCAGCGTCTGCGCGGCATAGCTAAAATCATCTGAGATATTAAATGTCGACGGGTCGTATGGAAAATTAGAGGTGTCCTCGACATAAAAAACTTCATGGCCAAGACGTTGAAGTCCTATGATATAATGCAGATGTTGCCAAATAACACCGGCGATAGGACAGCCCCCCATAAAGCCTAAGACGATGATCTTTTTTTTGCTTGAAGAGCAAAAAAAGTTGAGGGGTTGTGGAGCTGAGGGGGTGAGGGGATTAGAACAAGTTTTAGAGCGCATGTTTTTTTAGAGGCTTAGATTTACAGGTTACAGGGGTACAGACTAGCAGATGAAAATTTTTTATAATGTTGGTAGTTACATAAAATTGTAACTTGTTGAATAACATCGGCAATTGCATGGAATTATTAACGAGTTACAAATTTATTTAATTTTTGTCGTGTACAGAGGTCCTGTAAACTGTTAGCGATAGCGACCTGTCACCTGTAACCTGATCCCCTGCTACTCAGCCCCTCAACTTTTAATATCCTGCTGCATTATAGAGTCGCGAATAAAGCCCGCCTGTGCCCAGAAGTAGGTTTCCGCTTCCTTCTTCTGAAATGGCCCCCTGGTCCAGCACAACGATATGTTCAAGACGATGTACGGTTGCGATGCGATGTGTCACAATCAATGTTGTGCGGCCTTCCATCAATTCAAAAATTGTTTCCATAATCGCTTTTTCTGTTTCGGGGTCGAGGGCGGAGGTTGGTTCATCAAGAAGTAAGATCGGTGCATTTTTTAAAAAAGCACGTGCGATTCCAAGACGTTGACGCTGACCAACACTCAAGTGTCCGCCGCGTTCGCCAACCGATGTATCAAATCCTTGTGGCATTGCCATGATGAAATCATAAGCTTTTGCACGACGTGCAGCATCGATGATTTCTTCATCACTGGCACCCTCTCGGCCATAAGCAATATTTTCTTTAACGGTTGAAGAAAAAAGAACGGTCTCTTGAAAAACCATTCCGATTTGTTCGCGTAACGATGCTTTTGTGAGCGTGCGCACGTCGTGTCCGTCCACGCGTACGATTCCCTCGCACGGATCATAAAATCGTGGAATAAGGCTTAGTAACGTGCTCTTGCCGGTGCCAGTACCACCGACAAAAGCAACAGTCTCACCAGGATGAATAATCAGACTAATGTTTTTTAAAACTGGTTTTTTGGGTGTGTAAGAAAAAGAAACATTGCTCAACGATATCTCTCCAGTGATGAGGCCAAGAGACTTTGCGGTCGAAAGCTCTTTAGTTTCTTCTTCTTGGTCGAGCACTTCAAAACAGCGCTCTGCTCCAGCAGCAGCTCCTTCCAAGGCCCAAGCGGTGTTGGTCAATTGTTCAATTGGTTGGTAAAGGAGCGTGAGATAGTTTGCAAAAACAAGGAGGCCTCCGAGAGAAAGCTCTGAATGAAGAACTTGTAATGCACCAACGGCATACATGAGAGCGGTGCCAAGTGCCATGAAAGTTCCGACCACGAGAGCACTTTGGGTCGAAGTAATGTTCATGCGGAAATTTGCTTCAAGGCTGCGCGTGGCATGATGAAGAAATTGTTCAATTTCAAAATTTTGACGACCAAAAGCCTGCACCATGCGGACAGAGCTGAGGCCTTCTTGCGTTGTCGCCAAGAGATCGCTTTCGCGTTCTTGGATAGAGGTCGATTCTTTGCGGATTCGCTCTGAATAGTAGCGCATGCCAATAACAACAAGAGGTAAGATAATGAGTGAAACAGTTGTGAGCTTCCAATCCATACGAACCATGACAACGAAGGCTGCAACAAGTGTAGCTACCGCACTAAAAACGGTGGAGAAGCCTTTGTTGTACATTGTCTGGATCGATTGCGAGTCATAGGCAACGCGATAAGAAGAATCGCTGCTGCGGCGTGCATCATGATATTTTAACGGCAGAGCTTGCAGACAGGTATAGAGATCAGAGCGCAATTTAAGCGTGCCCTTAAGACCAATGCGAATGAGAAGAATATTGGTAAAAAGTGTGAGGGCGCTCGATAGAAGAGTGATGAGTACGAGTAGTACGGAGAGCGTAATGACGGCTCCCATTGGTGTTGTCCATGAAAACCAATGTGCTACGAAATTCTTTGCAGAGGCTGTTCCTTGCACAATGTCCGTTGGCAGAATGCCATCGACGATATATTTGAATGGCCATGGTTTCAGCAAATTCAAAGCCACGCCTAGGCTCATCAAAAAAATTGAAAAAATTGTCTGCCAAAAAAATTGCTTAAAATAGCGAAAGATACGTAGGTAGAGTTTCATAGGCTTAAATTTTCAAAACAATTATAAATTTCTTTGAAAACTAAACGAGCCACTCTACGATGAAAACCTTCTTTTGAACATCTGAAACGAAAATAAACACTATGCCTCAACTCTCCATTCTCTTCGGTCTGCTTCTTAACGTCGTTGGTCTTGTTGGATTCTTCTCAACGGGTTCTATCCACTACACAGCGTTGATTCCTTGCGCTCTTGGATTACTTCTTTTTATAAGTGGTCTCGTGGCTCTTAAAAAGAACCTGCATCACCATGCGATGCATGTTGCTGTCCTCGTTTCGTTAATCGGTTTTTTAGCAACCGCCTCTTCCCTTACTAAAATCAATGCGTTAATAAATGGCACGCTCGGTATTCATGAAGCCGCAACGCTTTCAAAATTTTCTACAGCTCTATTCTGTGGTATTTTCTTTGTTCTTTGCGTGCGATCGTTTGTCAGAGCAAGACTCATGAGGCGCAGTGGCGCTACAAAAAAGGGAGTAAAAGGTGGCAAATAGCCAGTCTCTTATGATCGTAGCTTAACAAGCCGTTCAGTAGCATGCATAAACGTCACTCGCTACTCTTAAGTCGTTACGGCGTTGTTAAAAAACGCTATCATTACTTCTTTTTGATTTTTTTTCTAGCGAGTCTTAGCATTGCTGTCGCCGATACCTCTTTAGGCATTGAGAAGCCTGCCTTGTTTAAATCTTCTGATCTTATTCATCCCCAAGAAAAAGGAAAAATCTATCCCCAAGTGCTTAAAAACAAAAACAATCAGCCTGTTTCGGTTATTGTTTCGTTGGCAAAGCAGAAAGTTTATCTCTGTATCGGTGGCTATATTGCCATTGAAAGCCCTATTTCATCGGGAAGAAAATCAACATGGACTCCGAAAGGAAATTTTCTGATTTCAGAAAAAGATCCCAATCATCGTTCTAATGTTTATGGAAATTTTGTCGATTCTGGAGGCAATATTATTAAGGCCGGTATTGATAGAAGAGTCGATTCTGCACCAAGTGGTACTCATTATGTAGGTGCGCCAATGCTTTATTTTATGCGGTTAGGGAATACTGCTGTAGGTATGCATATTGGTATGCTGCCTGGTTATCCAGCCTCTCACGGCTGCGTTCGTTTACCTTTCGACATGGCGCCAACTATCTATGATGCGGTGGTATTAGGCACTCCTGTTACAGTGCAAGACTAGTGATAGGCTAAAGACTAAAGCTCTGTACACGACAAAATTTAAACAAAAAATGTAAGTGGCTCTGAATTAGCAGGAAAAGATCGAATTCTATCCAAGCAATTCTTGAATTGATCCTTTTTTAAAAAGAAATTGATTAAAATATCAACGATATAGTCCAATCCATATCGAAAGATGCTGACTTCTGGCCTACCATGTTTCTTGATTTTGATAGGACGGATTTGGTGTCGTCATTCTCCAATTTTATGAGCCCAGGAAAATGCAATAGCAAGTAGGGCCATCAATCTTTTTATCCTCTCTAGAGAAGTAACATGGGTTTCTTCAAAATGAAATCCTCTTCCTTTCAAACACGAAAAAAGGGTCTCTATTTCCCATCGGAATGCATAAGTGCTTATTGCAAGTCCAGGCTTTAGATTTGTTGCTAGAATAAACACTAAACTGTTACCTTTATTTCAGTCGCCCTGCGCAGCAGGGGGACTGAACGGTTGCAGCTCTTAGTGCATTTCTAAAAATCCTAAATATGAAAAAAATATTCCAGAAAACATCCCTTAGAAATTTTTTTCTTCTTTTTCCTCTCACTCTGCTAAGCACACTTCTCGTGCAGGTACATGCACAGACAAAAACGATCTCAAATCAAGTCACAGCGGCTGACTATTGTGATTTTTTAAACCATGTCGCCGCTTCTGATTCCCATCATCTCTATGATGAAAACATGGCAACCGATTCTCAGACAACCTGCATTGTGCGCGTAGGCGTACCAGGACAATGGCACTATGAGGTTATTGAGGGTCAGGAAAATTGCCCCATTCACTATGTCAGCAACCTAGCTCAGATTACCTATGCTGATAGGTTGCAGGCTTCTTCTTCTGCCACTTTAACTTCAACCTCTAACTTCACCCCTTACATCGAAGATGTAAGCTTAGCATGCAATAATAACTTTTTTGAGATCGAGACTCTTTCAGCAACATTGACATTAGCCACACTTCCTATCTCCTATCTCCCATCTTCTATCTCTCAATCCGCTTCTTTACCAACACTAGAAAAAATTGGTGAAATTGTGGGACTTCTTGGGCTACTAGCTTTTGCTCATGAACTGATGGTAGAACCAACCGATGAGGTTGAATCAATATCCTCCATGGAGCAAGTGTCTCCCGACCCCAGTAATACTGATGATTCTGTGATTGGGAAAAAACGAATCATGCCATCTAAAGAACCTTCTCAATTAGAGGAAGATCAAAGTCAGCCAAAGAGACGTCAGCGAAATATGCTGACATCCAATAACACCAAAGCAGGTCCAACCATATTTGGAGGTAAAGAAAGGGTAGCACCAACTTTTGATCATTTTAAAACAGTAAAAACTGTTTGGGCTTCTTTTTCTCAGGCTTCTAAAGCTTTTAAAGAAGATCCCAATCATAGAACGCTAAGGGTTGCTGCTAGAGCTGCTAGAGCTGCTGCTGATGCTGCTTGGGCTGCTGCTGATGCTGCTTGGGCTGCTGCTGATGCTGCTTGGGCTGCTGCTAGTGATGCTGTTTGGGCTGCTGCTAGGGCTGCTGCTAGGGCTGCTGCTAAGGTTGCTGATGCTGCTGATGCTGCTGATGCTGCTGATGCTGCTGATGCTGCTGATGCTGCTGATGCTTGGGCTGCTAGAGCTGCTAGAGCTGCTAGAGCTGCTGCTGCTAATGCTGCTGCTGCTTGGGTTCCTAGGGCTACTGCTATTAATGTTCGTTGGTTTGCTCAAGTTGCTCAAGAGGCTGCTGACTTTGCTCAGGCCGCTTATGAATGGCGTTTTGGAGGTAACCTTACTGGAATTTTGACCTCTGAAAATCTCTTGTGGAAACCAACAACAACTTCTTCTTCTGGCCTTTATACTACTCAAGCAACTCAAAGGAATACAGCTCTTACTAAGACTGCTTATCATCCTCAGTTTAAAAATATATTAGGCACAGGCAGCCAAGGAGAGACAACTTGTGACTCTTTTAACTCATCTTCTGAGAATATATCATTAATACCATCATTCTATGACTCCTCACAAAGCAGGCTCTCTTTTTTAGCATCTCAACTAACAGAGCCTTCTTCTACACCTGATTACTTTTCAGAATCTTATCCACCTTCTTCTTATCACAAGAAAGCAATATCAGATAATTTATTAGATGATGATGACCTTTTAGATTTAAAAGATATACCAAGCCGATCCAAAACGCGGACTTCTTTAGGTTTCAAAGCTTCATTCCCCTTGGGTATGCAAGACTTGGGAACCTCAACTCCTTCTAAATATCTAGAAGAATGGTCAACGAAATCTCCTGCAGAAAGAAAAAAAGAGGCTTTTGTTTTTCAGAATAAAGCCTCACGAGTAGGGAGTCTTGCAGATGAAGCTCATCGTCATGCAATAGATGCCATGGAGGAAGAGAAGCCTGCTCTTTTAGAGATGGCTCAACAGAAAGCTAATAGGGCTCATCAAGCTTGGACTGAAGCAACAGAAGCCCTGAACGCAGGCCTTATGTTAGCTCACAAAGCAGATTTAAAACCTGACTGGTGGAAGGAAGCAGTTGCTGCTGCAGAAAAAGAGCAAGCTGACTGGAAAGAAGTGGTAGCATCTTATGAAAATAAAAATCAGAACTCAGATCCTAGGCTTTCAGAAGAAGATATTAGAACATTTTCTCATGCCTCTCTGGTTGCATTTCAAGAGATCCCTACCGACATCCCAGAGCGATCGAAGCAGATAAAGATTTTAAAAACGATGCTACAAGATCCTTATGTTCGTATCGAAGAAATTATTGATTCATCTACTGGTAATGTCGTAAGTCGTCAAGAAATGGTCGCTGATCATTTCTTGGTAAGATTAACAGAGGAGAAAAATTCTCAAGAGTTTCTTGACCAATTACGATCACATCTAGAGTCCATCAATGTTCACTCAATAGTATCAGTAAAATCAATAAAACGAGTAACTCCTTATGCGCCTCTTTATAAAATTTGTTTTACTCCATCTTCGATAGAAATGTTACCAGAGGCGTTGCCTGAAATTTTAGAAGCTAGTAAAAATTTTTCCGTCAGTAATGAGCCTGACTATCTATCTCGTCTATGTTCTTTCCCTGATAACCGTCCTCCTAATGACACTAATTTTCCTCAACAGTGGAATCTCAGCCCCCATGGCATTAATGCCATAGACGCTTGGAAAAGGTTGACTTCTCTTAGAAATTCAGAGCCTCCAGAACCAATTACTGTAGCGGTTATTGATACAGGAATTCATAATGGACATGAAGATCTCATCAATAGCATGTGGGCAACAAACTTTTCTTCCCATGATTTAAATCCCATTATGTTACCTAACGGTATTGGTATTTCTGAACCTTTATTTCTCGGGAATAATGAAGAAGATATAGGCACCTGCTATTATGGTTATAATGCTATTAGTAAAGATATTAATACAATGGATACGAGCGCTAAAGGTCATGGCACTCATTGTTCAGGAATTATTGGAGCCGGTATCGATAACGACATAGGCATCGCTGGCCTTGCTCCTTATGTGAGGCTGATGGCTTGTAAGATTCCGGAAAAAAATGGGATTACTAACAATGAAAGTCTTTTAAGAAGTATTTATTATGCCTGTGCACATGAGGCTAAAATTTTGAATTGTAGCATTGATCGAAATCCCTCTGAGGAGCTACTTCAAGCTTTTCAATATGCTAATAACAAAGGTATTATTGTTGTTGCTGCTGCAGGAAATAACAATAAAGATAATGATCGCTACCCAACGTTTCCTGCTAATTATTCATTGGATAATATAGTATCTGTTGCGGCAATAGCAGAAGATGGTGCTTTAGCAAAATTCTCCAGAAGAGAAGCTTCTAATTATGGAGCACGTACCGTTCATGTGGCTGCCCCTGGTCACTCAATTTTATCAACAGGACTTGATCCTGAAAATAATGAAAATAATGCCTATTACCTTCCCCTGAATGGAACCTCCATGGCGGCTCCTCATGTCACTGCTGCCCTGGCCATGATGATGCATCAATTTCCTCATCTTCGTTATCGAAAACTCATTAGCAGGCTCCTGAAAAAATCTGACAAGACACCAGAGCTTGAGGGAAAAGTACGCTATGGACGTCTCAATCTTGTCAGAGCATTAGTTAAGGAAAATGAAGATGCACTCAAGGAAGCAGAGAAATTGCTTGAATTAGATCAAACAGGAACATGCCATAAGCTAGCTGCTGATTTAAGTAAGAGTGCCATGAATGCCATGTCATATTATAAATATGCTCAAACAGCTTTTACAGAAGGGAGAGATAACGAAGGAGATAGTTGGGATAGCGCAGGAGATGCTACTTTGTCTACTGCAAGAGAAATCACTGATAAGATAAAAGAAAAGCAAAACTATGAGCTTATTGAAAAAAGGAATCAGGCTATTGAAAAATATCAAGCTGCTACTGATTCTTTTGTTGCAGCAGCAACTGCTTTTCAAGAGGGAAATGATCAGGCGGGACATCAGCATGATCAAGCTGGCAATCATGCGCTATGGATTGCAGAACAAATAACTTGGAGAATAAAGAAAGCACTAAGACTATCTGAAATTGTAAATTGTATGGAATGCTTTTATAGCTCTACTGAATTAGATGATCTTGACAAAATAATAGAAGCCAAAAAAGCGGCTCAACAGGCTTGGGAAAGAGTCGATGAATTGCTCCCGTTTAGCTCGGAGAATAGAGAAGTTCCACCTCTTTCAGAAACGTTAGGCTCTGAAAGAGAGCAACTCCCTCAAGGGAGGCAACGAGAGGCAACCCCATGAAACTTCTAGGACACTCTCTGTTTACAAGAGAGAATGCTTCAGCGGGTATTAATAGAAAACCTCGTCACAACATCCCTTCCCTCAAACGCTTTTGTAATCTGACCTGGACGACGTCCATTAATCATCACGGCTGTAATACCAGCAGTAACTGCTTTTTCAACAGCCTTTAATTTGGTCGTCATGCCGCCGGTAGAATGTTCTCCTTTCTCGGGGGTGACATGCTGAAACGCTTCCTGAATATTTGTTACTACAGGAATACGCTCTATTTTCTTTGAAGAAGTTTTTACCATAAGGCCATCAGCGCTTGTTACTAGGAAAAGAAGCCTCGCATCAACAAGCTGCGCGACTTCAGCAGAGAGTTGATCATTATCTCCAAAACGAAGTTCTTCGGTTAAGCAACATCTTTTCTGTAAAATTGAAAAGAGTGGTATAAAAAGTTGATTGTTATGTTTTAGATTTTAGTTGAGAAATTGAGGGTTGAGGTAAGCATTAGAAGATTCCCAGTCATCGGATAATTCCATGAGGATGGCAGAAACGAGACGAAGGCAGGATGCCTCGTTGGGAAAAATGGAAGCGACACGAGTTCTTCTGCGGATCTGTTTGTTGATCATTTCGCAAAGATTAGAAGTTCGAAGACGCGCTCGGATGGGCTCAGGGAAAGAGAATACGGTAAATCCATCAGGCAAGTTGGCTTCCATCCAAGCTGCAAGTTTTGGAGCAGTGGTGGAATATTTTTCAACAGTGGCAGCGAGTTTTTGAGTAGCAACGGCAAGAGATTCGGCATTAAAAATGGAACGAATATCAGTAGCAACAGAAGTTTTCATTTCCTGTTTTGGGACATGGGCTTGAGCATTTTGTTGGAGATGAAATTGGCAGCGATTCCAGGGAACACCAGCAAACACAGCTACCAAAGCTGCTTTGAGGCCTTCATGAGCATCGCTAGTGATAGATCCTGGAGGCAAGAGGCCGCGAACTTTAAGACTGGACAGAAAATTACGCCAGTGAACTTCAGCTTCTGAAAGAGAAACAGAAGTTCCAAGAATCATTCTTTTTCCATCATCGGATCGAATTCCAATGGCTGTGAAAACTGCGCAGGATCGTACGAGACCAGCAACGCGTACTTTTTCATAACGAGCATCTAGAATAAGATGAGCGATAGGAGGAATGGGGCGAGATCGCCATGCTTCCAGCATAGGATCAAGTTCAGCAGTAGCGCGACTGACTTGAGTGGATGTCACTTCCAAACCGCAGAGAGCTTCAAGAATATGGGTGACACGACGTGTGGAAACTCCCTGAAGATACATTTCAGCAATAGCTGGTCGACGACAATTATAAATCCCTTCAGCGACAATTATAATTTTAAAAATTTAAAAGAATTATTTTTGTAGCAACTTACTTTAATATAAACATATTGCTAAATTTTTCTTTTCCTACTAGCAATCAGTTTCTAATTGTCGTTGATGGGTAATTATAATTGTCGCCAAGCAGGCGTGATTGATGAGTAAAGAAATAGCCTCAGGTAAACCTTCAAGGCCAGTCTCTAGGATTGGGTTGAGTATATTTTGAGAAAGTGTAGTGTCAGTGTGCTCGGTCATGGTGGTGAGAGGTAGTTAGAGTTTGCTTATTCAAACTAAATTTAACCACTCTTGGCCGAGTCTTACGAGCACCCCATGGGGTGCTCGTAAGACTTCATGCCTACCTCTGTCTAATCTGACAACCACACCTCTCATAAGAGACAGAAGTAGTGAAATCAAAAAGACCTGAGGAAACCAATTTACAGAAGAATTG
>JBIRBD010000123.1:0-6180 GCA_044326465.1 Chthoniobacterales bacterium | reverse complement strand
TAGGAAAAAGTTGAAGGGTTGAGTCGCGACTAATGTCGCTGTTGAGAGGTTGGAAGAATCGCTATCGCGATCAATTAAAATTTTATTCAGAAGATTCATCTTTTAAAAATTTAGCAGTTATCAAAATAAAGACTTTTAGCTTACCAAAAAGAGATTCGTTTTAAATTTCTCTAACCCCCTCAACCTCTACCGTCTCCATTATTCTAAGGAATCCGGCTTCAAGTGCCAAGGACTCTTGCGTTCCTCGCTCCAGAGAATTTTGCAAAGTTTCTACAGCCTGTAGAGCGCGTAGAAGAGAGGTCTTACGATTATTCTTAGGTTTTTTATCGGGGTTGTTGGGTGGGTGGGGGAATTCCTTACGCAGCTGCCTAGCAAAATAATCAGCGGCCATTTCCAGTAAGTAAGATCTCTGTTGTAAGGCAGAAGCTTCTGCCGTCGCTTTGAAATGTTCTTCACGCCGGGTTGCCCATGGGCCATCAGTTGTTTTTCCGTAATGTTTTTTTTCTGAAGCAAATTCTTCATCAGCTGTTTCAATGGCTTTTTTTCGAGCTTCTGTTAGCAAGGTCTGAAAAGCGCGTGTTAATTGAAAAGCCGCCGTGACATCGGTCGGTGCCCCTTTCCCAAAAAACTGCTCCATGAGTGAAGCCATTTTTATTTCGTTTTCTTCATGGGGGCGCTCATTTGTTGAATAAAGCGGCAATACAATGCATCGGGAACGGATCGTCTCTAGCAATACTTCCGGCAAGCTGCTTACTAAAAGCAGTAATGTTTTGTCCGGTGGTTCCTCAAGTGTTTTAAGAAAGGCATTTGCAGCAGCAGTCATCATCCGATCGGCATCATGGATAATAGCAACTTTGTAGTCGCTTTTTTGTGGCTTGAGATGAAGGGCTTCTTCAAGATTGCGAATTTGTTCCGTAAGGATTTTCCGTGATTTTGATTCCGGTTCTATAACATGAAAATCGGGATGCCCCTTTAAATGAAGAAGACCAGTATCAAGGACGATGGATGCTAATTCTTCAGCAACTGTCTCGATGCCTATATGCCTTGATCCTGTAATGAGATAGGCATGAGCAAGACGCTGATCCCGTTTTGCTTTTTTTAAAAGATCGAGCGCTTGTTCTTTAGAAAAGGACATTAGTATAGATTTTAGATTTTTTGTAAGAACCTGTTTTTACAGTCTACTCAAGAATGCGAAGAGCTTCGTTGCGCGGGAGGTCATTCCCGCGAAGGCGGGAATCGGAGCATCACGGACGTTAGTCCACTCAGCTCCTGTGCTGCGCCGTAGGATCCTTGCTCTTGATTAGTCTCAGCGGCTTTGAAATAGGTTCTAACGTTGGTGGTTACGAAATTTTAACAATCCTTTAGCGGGATCTTAAGACCTGCAGTGCGGCTTGGAGGGTAGTAGAATCGCTAATGCTAATAATCTCGGTTCCTTTGCGAATTCGATTCACAAGTCCGGCAATAACACCACCTGGCCCTAACTCAAGAAAGCGTGTGCAGTGCAGCTCATCAATGAGATATTCAATCGTTTCTGTCCAGCGCACAGAGCTAACAACCTGATCGGCAAGTGCTATGCTAATCCCCTCAGAGGTAGTTGCAGGTCGTGCGTTGACATTGCAGATCACTGGAACCGAGGGGATGGCAAGCGTGGTTTTTGATAAAACAATGCTCAATTTTTGATATGCAGGCTCCATCAAGCGTGAATGAAATGCCCCTGCAACGCTCAGTTCTACTGCTTTGCGTGCTCCATGTTCTTTGGCAATGCTGACCGCATGAGCGATTTTATTTTTTTCTCCAGAAATAACAATTTGGCCAGGGCTGTTAAAATTTGCCACGTCGACATCTGCTGCCTTAGCTAAGGAGCGGACTTGATCTTCGGTTGCACCAATAATGGCTGCCATTCCCCCTTGCGTAGCCTCACAAGCCTCTTGCATAAATTGTGCGCGTTGAGCAACTAACTCGAGGCCTCTCTTAAAATCAAATGTTCCAGCTGCTGCATGTGCTGTAAACTCTCCTAAGGAAAGTCCAGCTGTCGCATGAAATTCAAAGTGAGGTAACTCTTCTTTTAAAACAGCTAAGCAAGCCAAGCCGTGAGTATAGAGGGCAGGCTGACAAACGACTGTCTGCGTGAGCTGTTCTGCAGGGCCTTCGAACATAATTTGAGAAAGAGGGCTCGCTAAAATTTCATCAGCTTGTTCAAAAAGACTCTTTGCGATTGGAAAATTGAGAGCAAGATCTTGGCCCATGCCAACGGCTTGGGCTCCTTGGCCAGAAAAAAGAAGTGCAGTGTGGTGTGACATAGAAAAAAATAGCGGGTAGCTGATGATCGTAGCAATGATTAGTCATTAGCTCACTCTCTTTTTACAAAGAGCTTAATTTTTTTTTTTAGGTTTAACCCTAATGCAGTTTACTTAAGATAACAGTCGTTGAATAAAATTTGTTCTTTTTGCCGTAGGCCTTACTTACCTCTAGCCTCTAGCCTTGTTCTCTGTTTGTTCGTTTTCCTCCGAAAATTCCTCAAGCAGTTCGCGTGGCATTTTCTTTTCAGCCTTAGCGCCGAGCTTGTGAAGACGCGCTGCCGTTGTAATAATATTTCCTTTTTGCGAAGAGAGTCGCGCGATCGCTTCATCTTGTGCCAAGAGGGCTTTGGAAAGCTGCGTCCGTGCCGAGAGCAGGCTGCTTGTAAAATCAACCAAGCGATCATGAAGCACTCCACCGAGGCGAGCAATCTCGAGCACATTTTTGGTCTGCTTCTCTATTTTCCAAAAATTATTAATCGTCCGTAGCGCTGCAAGGAGTGTGCTGGGTGTCACTAAAATAATACGATGAGAAAAAGCAAATTCAAAAAGCTCCGGATCGGCTGAGAGAGCAGCGCCAAAGGATGGCTCAATCGGAAGAAACATCATCGTCATCTCAGCTGTCTTACCAGCAAAAAGGTCAGCATATCCTTTTTCGGAAAGTGATTTGATATGGGTGCGTACTGCCCCAGCATGACGTAAGAGAGCTACTTGTCGATCCTCTTCTTCAATCGCATTGCATGAGCGTTCATAGTCGATGAGCGAAACTTTAGAATCAATCACCACCACGCGATTTTCTGGAAGATAAATGACTGCATCAGGCCGCAAACGCCCTTCCGTTGAGACTTGTAACTCAAACTCACGTCCTCGCTCGAGTCCAGAGAGTTCTAGCGTTCGTTCTAAAATTAATTCTCCCCACGCACCACGGCGTTGTGATTTTCCTTGCAAGGCTGACGCCAGGTTCTGGGCATCCGAGGAAAGTTGATAGTTGAGTTGTGAAAGCTGTTCCAGCTTTTGTCTCAGGCTTCCACTGTTTTCAACTTGAGATGTATGAATTTCTTCCACGCGTTTGCGAAATGTTTCTAGATTCTCTTTGAGCGGACTGAGAACTCCAGCAAGCTGATCTTTGCTTTTTTCGGTAAGACGTTCACTTTTTTCTTCCAGGATTTCTGTGGCAAGGTTTCGAAATTCAGCCTTCAGCATTTCTGCAGTCTGTAACTCTGTTTCCCTATTTCGTGAGATTTCCAGATGCCTAGCCTGAATTTCAGCCTGCGCAAAAATGAGTTCACGCCGCGAACGTGTAGCTTGAATCATCCAGCCTGCAAATCCACCAAGGCTTAATCCGATAAAGAAAAAAATAAATGAAAAATAAGAGGACATTGGAATGTTATTCATAGCGCAAGGCCTTTACTGGATCGAGTCGCGAAGCCAGCCAAGCAGGTATTAATGCAGCCAGGGAGCAGATGATAAAAGCGCTGATGCAAATAATAGCCACATCACTTGGCACGACTTCTGCGGGAATTTGTGAAAATTGATAAATGGAGCGTGGAAAAATCTCGATACCGAGTGCTGATGAGAGCCACTGACTAACTTCATTGCGTGTATGGACAAGCATGATGCCCAGAGCTAAGCCGGTAATGACGCCGATAATGCCAACGACCATGCCTTGTGCCAGAAAAATAAAAATGATCTGTCGGGTGCGCGCGCCGAGCGCTTTGAGAATTCCAATATCACGCGTTTTCTGTACCGTCACGGTGATAAGCGTATTCATAATTCCAAAAGCAGCTACAAGGACAATGAACATGAGTAGAAAAAACATCACATTTCGTTCCATGGCAATGGCATCAAAAAGTTGTTTGTTCATATCCATCCATGTTGTAACGGTGAATTCCTCGGGGAGCAGCTTGCGAAGTTCTTCTTGGACGACCGCTGCATGGTTCGGATCAGCAGTGCGAATGGCCAAGCCATGCACGCCATTATTGAGCCCATAAAGCTCTTGGCTAATGTGGAGTGGTACAAGTAAAAATTCACTGTCATAGGCATAACGTCCCGTTTCAAAAATTCCGGTTACAGTTAACTCTGTCGGTAAGACCAATTGGCGCAGCTCATCAATATTAGCGCTGCTACCTTTTTCTTTCGCGCGATTGAGGGCTTCAACAATATGGCCAAGATTTCCTGGCGAATAAATGGTCACACGATCACCGACTTGTAAACCAAGTGTCGAAGCTAGTTCTGAGCCAACGATCGTAGAATCACCTTCGAGATCAAAACTACCTGCAACGATAAATTTTTTGAGATTGGTAACTTCTTCTTCTTTGTCAGGATCAATACCACGAATTTTTGGAGCCAAGCGAAGATGATTAAATTCAACAATTACAGGCCCCATCACGAAAGGAGCGATAGCTTTGACCTCTCTAGCCGCACTAATTTTTTTCGATAAGTCTTGCCATCTTTCCAAAATATTTCCATTGGAAACAATGACGTGGGCATCAAAGCCAATCACCTTGCGTTGTAGCTCACGCTGAAATCCCGTCATAACAGAAATCACAATAATAAGCACGGCAATGCCAAGCGTAACGCCAAGAACGGAGATCAGCGTGATGACGGAAAGAAAGGTTCTCTTTGGTTGAAGATAACGGGCAGCTAGAAAAAGTGATGCAGAGCGAAGCATAAATGAAGAGTTTAGGAGGTTGTAATTGCTCATCTCCTTCTGGCCAAAAAGAGGAGCAAAAAGTTGTAAAAGAGGCTACAGGGAAAAAAGTCTGCAGGGTTACAGGAAAAGCATGTTGTCTGCGGCAAGCTAAAAATATAATACCCTTTTTTAAAAGAAAGATCCGTTTTTGTTCATTTATCTTTTTCGTCGAAGACCTAATTTCACCTGCTATCCTGTACCCCTGTAACCTGTAAACCTAAGTCTGTCCAAAAAAATCATTTTTTTGGACAGCTTCTAGCTACACTCATTGCCTGTGAAACGTTGTTATCAACATTCTAACTTGAGAATAAGATCTATCCAAGAGCAGCTCATGACCTGGTTCCAAGACTATGGTCGTCACGATTTGCCATGGAGAGAATCAGCCTCTGCCTATGAAGTTTTAGTTTCAGAATTCATGCTACAGCAGACGACCGTGGCGACTATTATTCCACGTTTCCGTGCTTGGATGAAACTTTTTCCGACGATCGAGGCATTGGCTAATGCCTTGGAACAGGAGGTTTTATCCGCCTGGCAAGGCCTTGGCTATTATGCACGTGCACGACGACTTCACGCAGTAGCAAAAATTATTGTCATACAGTATAATGGAAAAATTCCAAGCAATCTTGCTTTGCTCTTGCAGCTCCCTGGTATTGGAGCTTATACGGCTGCAGCGCTGCAGGCTTTCGCATTTGATCAATCCGTTGCTGTGCTCGACACCAATATTTTCCGGGTCATTGCACGCCTTAACAATATTACCGATCCGATAGATACTCTGGCAGGGCGTAAGTGCATTGAGGAAGAAATGATATCTCTTCTTCCAAAAAAAGGAGGTCGTGATTTTGCCGCAGCCTTAATGGACCTTGGCTCCATCATCTGTATTGCAGGAAAACCAAACTGTCCTAAGTGTCCACTGGCTAATCTTTGCGAAGCCGAAGAACCTTCCACCTTGCCACGTAAAAAACCAAAAGTAGCCACTACAAAAAAAACAGAGGCCCGCGCTTTTTATCAACGAGGAGAATTTATTTATCTCGAACATTCCTCTGGTCCACTCTGGAAAGGTCTTTGGATCTTACCTATGTCTCCATTAATAAAACGACGCCAAGATGTTATTATCTCAATTGTTTATCCGATTACTCGTTATCGCGTTACAATGAATATATATAAACCTCTGGGAGCAGTTCCAAAAAACTT
>JBIRBD010000128.1:0-5813 GCA_044326465.1 Chthoniobacterales bacterium | reverse complement strand
ATTTGCGATCTTTCGTCTCTGGTTACATGATGATAGCCTATGGCCATGATAATCTCCTCGGTTTTGACACCTCAAAGATTACCACATCATGTAGCCTTTTTATTTTTTTATTACCTGTTGCACTTCACTCTTGAATGGGCCACCCAAAAAAGGCAATGCATTGTGTTAAATTAACGTAATATACTTAGCTTCAAAATAAATTTTTAACCGGCCCATTGGGTATGCTTCACCGTTTTAAAAATCATTTAGACTAAGTCTTTACATTAATTTTATCACTTTATCACCGTTTGTAGGTTAATCGGATTCCACGAAATACAAAAAAAATATTGATGTCAAATTTTTTATAACTGCGAAGGTAGTTAGAGCTCCAGAGAGATTGTTTTTATCAAACAGCATACAAGGTGAAAGAGTTACAGGCTGCAGGTAAGTAGCCCTACGTCAAAAAGAACAAAATTTATTCAATGCATATTATCTTAAGTAATCGCCATCGGCTTCAAACTCTATGAACCGCGAACTACCAACTGAAAATTCTAACTATCAAGGTAGTTATCCCCTCTCCTCAAATGTGTTAGCAGCAAGTGATCGCCGGCATCTTTGGCATCCTTTTACGCAACAACAAGAATGGTGCTCTACAGATCCACTAATCATCGTCTCCGGTCAAGGCGTCATGTTGCGCGACAATCATGGTTGTGATTACATCGATGGCAATAGTTCGATTTGGACAAATATTCATGGCCACTCACATCCTGACATTGTTAAAGCAATTGCCCATCAAGCAGCTACCCTTGATCACACTTCTTTTCTTGGGACAACACATCCCATGGCTATCAAGCTTGCAGAACGTCTTGTAGACTTACTTCCAGGATCACCACTGCCTCGCGTTTTTTTTTCTGACAATGGCTCCACAGCAATCGAAGCCGCTTTAAAAATGACATTGCAGTATTGGCAGCTAGTCGGACAGCCTGAACGATGCCAATTTGCTGCCTTTGCTAATGGCTATCATGGCGACACGGCTGGAGCGGCAAGCCTTGGTGGCATAGGCCTCTTTGCAGATCGCTTTGCTAAAATGCATTTTTCAACACAACATCTGACGAGCATCGACGATTTAGAATCACTTCCACATCCTGAAAAATTAGCAGCGGTTGTCATCGAGCCCTGTATTCAAGGTGCAGCAGGAATGAGACTCTGGCCTGAGGGAATGTTAAAAAAGCTGCGCTCTTTTTGCGATCGCACCGGAACACTTTTAATTCTGGATGAAGTTATGACTGGTTTTGGACGAACAGGAGCGATGTTTGCTTGCCAGCGTGAAGGCATTACTCCTGATTTTTTAGCAGTTGCAAAAGGCATTACTGGTGGATCCTTGCCACTAGCAGCAACGATGGTAACCGAAAAAATTTATTCAGCTTTTCTTGGTACGTATGAAGAACAAAAAACATTTTACTACGGACACAGCTATACTGCTAATCCGATTGCAGCAGCAGCAGCCCTCGCGAGCCTTGAGATTTTTGAGCAAGAATCTGTTTTGGAAAAATTGCAGAAAAAAATTGCGCATTTTACAACTTGCCTGCATCAACTGACATCACTTCCTCATGTCGCTGAAATTCGTCAATGCGGCTTTATTGCTGGTATTGAAGTCATGCTTGATCCAACAAAAAGAATTCCTTTTCCTTGGCAAGAGCAAACTGGAGCAAAAATTTGCTTCACCGCCCGTAAGTACGGCCTCCTCACCCGTCCCGTGCGCGACACGCTTGTACTTATGCCACCACTTTGTATTAGCGAAGAACAAATCAGCCAGGCTGTTGAAGCATTAGGCAAAGCGATTCTAACTAGCAAGATAGTTACCAAAAGGCTTTCGTAACTAATCCTCAACACCTACTTTTTATTAGATGAGGCTTTTGTTGAAGCCTTCCCTCCACCAGCGCTCTTGGAATTAGTAGCACTGGAGGCTTTGCTCTCAGTGGAATTTTTTGATTGAGGAGAAGCCTTTTCAGAAGTGCTACTAGAGGCTGCATCACCTTTTGCAGCACTCTTATACCCTTCACTACGATAATCGGTGATATAAAATCCTGAACCTTTAAAAATCAAACCTGCACCAGCACCAAGCAATCGCTTTACTTTTCCCTTACCCCATTTTTTTTGACAACAATGCTCTTCTGGGCAGATTTTATAAGGCTCTGATGACATCGTCTGAAAAGCATCAAAGTTTTTTTTGCATTTACTGCATTCGTATTCGTAGGTTGGCATAGGATTATGTTTTATAGTAAAAAGTATTATAAAGGATTTAGCTGTAGTTAATAATAAAAATCTTTCTTCTTGAAGGGATTAACGATTTTCAACCCTCTAAATCTCTGATTAGTTGATTGGGCGTTGTATTACACTTTTGCGCATACAACCTATCTTTTATGATTAGGTAATCCTCAATGGAGAGCGTTTTATTTTGCATGATGCAAAGTTACTAACTCACTCGAGGTCACGCGAACAACCTCCTCAATCGAGGTCACGCCACGAGCAACTTTTTTCCAGCCATCGATGCGGAGTGGGACCATCCCATCGTGCGCTGCCTGAGCAGCAAGCTCTTTTCCGGTTGCGCGTTTTTGAATCAGCTCTTGTAAGGCCGCTGTCATTGGACAAATTTCCATAATCGCTAATCGACCTGAATAGCCACTCTGACGACATTGATCGCAACCAACGGGTTGACGAATGTTTCCTTTGAGCTCGAGAGGGAAACCAATTTTGATTAGTTCGTCATCAGTAATGTCAGATGGTTTTGAACAATGTGGACAAAGCTTTCTAACTAAACGTTGTGCTAAAAACGCCCTCACCGATGAGCCAACAAGAAAAGGCTCTACGCCCATGTCGAGCAGACGCGTGATGCCGCCGATCGCATCGTTCGTGTGAAGGGTACTAAAAACCAAATGTCCTGTGAGCGCCGCGCGAATCGCAATATCCGCTGTCTCAGCATCACGCATCTCTCCGACCATGATGACGTTTGGATCGCCACGCAGAATGCTTCGCAGCGCAGTGGCAAAGGTGAGATTGATTTCGGGCTTTACTGCAATTTGAATCACTCCATCGAGCTTATGCTCGACCGGATCTTCAATCGTCACGATGCGACGCTCTTTGACATTGAGATGACTTAAAAAAGTATAAAGAGAGGTACTCTTTCCACAACCTGTCGGTCCAGTCACCAGCACAATGCCATTAGACATTGCAACTAACTCACGAATCTGCCGCTCAATGTGCGGATCGAGTCCAAGACGTGCAAAATCAAAACGTTCTTGCCCTAACAAACGCAGACTCACATTTTCCCCATGCACGCACGGGATCGTGGCCACACGCACGTCGATAGAGTCTCCACCATGCTCTAATGCGATACGCCCATCTTGTGGCAGTCGCCGTTCTGCAATATCGAGACCAGCCATGATTTTTAAGCGAGAGGTTACCGAGTCTTGCAGCATTTTAATACGTGGTGGCACGGGTGCTTCGTGCAGCACGCCATCAATCCGATAACGAATTCGCAAGTCTTTACCGAGGGGCTCAAAATGAACATCTGTGGCTGACTGTTGCAATGCCTCGCGCAAAATTTGATTCACAAACTTCATCACGGAAGCCTCTGAATCTTCTTCGTCAAGCACATTTACCTCTTCGCTTTCGCTCGTAGAAACTTCATCTTCTCGTCCCTCCATCAACTCTTCGAAGGTTTCTGCACCCACGCCATACGTTGATTTGATAACATCCAATAGACGTCGACGCGTTGTTATTACAAAACGAATTGGTCCTTCATGATACATCACCAGGGCCTGCCAAGCAGCGTGGTCAAAGGGATCAAATGTCAACAAGCGTAGTTCGGGTGATTTTTTTTCTTTCTCGCTTAGAGACTCAGAGACCTCTGGAATGACCGAAAATCCTAACGCTAGCCTCGCAGGAAATTGATCGCGCACGTGAGAGGAAGTAAAAACATCTGTTTCTTCCAACCACTCTAATCCTAAAAATTTTGCTAATGCAAAAAGAAAATCACGCTCGGCTACCATGCCTGAATCAAGCACTGCAGCTACAAGCGAACGCTGTGCAAAGGCTGCTCGCTCGAGGGATTCTTTTAAGCCAGAAAGATCATTGCAGCCAACTTCCTCCGCAACCGAAAGAAGTTGGTCGATGAGGCCTAAGGAGGAGGTGTTTTTTTCTGAAAGATTTTCGGAAAGAACAGCAGAATCGTATGATGTCATGATGGTAGACTAATATCGCCTTGATTTTCAAAAACGCAACGCCGTTTTCTATAGGAAGAAAATCAATTCGCTTTTTGGTCTATCTTAGCTTAGGTTAAGATCTCTTTTATGTTAAGCAGCAAACATTACCTCTTTAGTATTTTTTTTCTAGCAACGCTTTCAGCCTCATCAGCACTGGCTGCAACAAAGAGCGGGTCTTCTCTTTTCACGGCATCACCAAAACTTCTTCTGCCTACAGATCCCTCGAGTGCAGACACACTTCCTGTCAATTCTCCTGCCACTGCACCATTGCCAGACCCTGCTGCCTCCAATGCATCACTTCTACCGATGCTTCTTAGCAATGATTCTTTTGCTCCACTTTCGGTTACCTTAAAACCAACGTTACTCATTGCTCCCTTACCGAGCTGGGCGCTTTCTCAACCGAAAATAAATCGCGAAGACGCTTCCGTTGAAATCGCTTTGCCTGCTCTTTCGGAACAGTCTCAAATTGAAAATTATACTCTTACCGTGACCTTTCAAGATACGGGTGATGGCGGTCCACTTGTAGAATGGGTCAAAGCAAATGGCGATCGAACAATGGTATGCAGTGGCCTCGGAGTCAATGGTCCTGCACTCGGATTAAATTCAGGAACGATTTTAATTCCCTATGATTTGGCTTTTGATGGTGGCTCTGTTGTTGTCTCCCATGCAAGTCGCTTTGATAAACTGATCTCAGTAACCGTACGCCCAGGTCATACAGCCAACGTGGCAGCCCTGGGGGGGAAAAATAATCCTGCTATTATTGATGAAGCAGACCATGTTATTTCAAAAAATCTCGCAACCGGTGGCTCAGCTCCTATCAACGAAGGAGACTTCGCTCACGCTAACATTATTTCAGCAGAACTCTCAGCTCGAATGCGAAAATTGCCCAATTCCGTTGAATTCATCGTCCCTCTGCATGGGCTTCCCGAGGCAACAATTATTCATACTGATTTTATTGGCCTCGATCTTGAATCTCATTTAGAGGTGCAAGTCAATGGCATCTCATTTGGAACGCTAAGTACACCAACATTCCAGCTTGATGCTCCTGAATTCGTGAACACATCCGAAGCGAACGGGAGTACTACACCTCAATTTCAACTAGCTGGTTGGCGTAACGGATCGCTTTATATTCCTGCTTATGTTTGGCAGGAAGGTGATAACACCTTGCTCTTCGTTATTAAAAAAGGTCAACATTCAAGCGCCTCCTCATCGTCACTTTTCTTACGTAACACATCGCTCGATCTTCGATACTCAAAATCAGCGGATGGGCGATAGTAGATTTTCCGACAACTTTTTGCTCCTCTTCTTCGTCAGAAGGAGATGAGCAATTGCGATTTTCCAAGATAATCCCTAATTTATATTTATGAAAACAACCACCACCCTTTCTCTACGTTCTCGAAACAAAGCTACAAGCCTACGTGAAGGAGGCTATACTCTTCTTGAAATCATGCTTGTGCTTGGGATCATCGCCGTCCTTCTTAGTTCGGCGATCTACTCACTTGTCGGCAATCTAGATGTGGCCAAAGAACAACGCGTCTCAAGTGATATTCAAGCCATCTCCATGCAACT
>JBIRBD010000111.1:0-6635 GCA_044326465.1 Chthoniobacterales bacterium | reverse complement strand
TCATTCTGGATATTCCTTTCGGTCGTGAACCGTCTAATTCGACCGATGGGACTTTCACCCATATGGATGCTGGCTTCATCGGCGCACGGACAAGCTCTAATTAGGGATTGTCCGACGAAGGTCCATTTTAAAAGGATATTTTTCCTGAGGCAGGAAGCTAGGTTTTATGCAGAAAAGGGCTACTGGGCTATAGACTGCTGGAAAGAAAAGTTCTGAGTTATAAGCCATCAATTTTGAAGATAATGCTGTTTTTTGCCATTTATATTTTACAATTTTCCTAGAACTTTGACTTCTTTTTTTCTGCCCCATAGCCCATAGCCCAGTCTACGATGACGGATTTCAACTGAGCCGTTTGATAAAAACAATCTCTCCGGAAAGCTCTAACTTATGACCGATTACCCATTATCTATTACTCTTTATAGCGCTCTTTGCTTCGGCAGCATCTCATGGCTTTGGATGCTTTTATTTTTATTGCCGCTCCTTGCTCTTTTTATTTATGCAGAGCGTCGCCGTCATCAATTGCTTTCTCTCATCATCGCGCCGCGGCTTCGTGAGACGCTTGCAGGCTCGGTTAGTTTATGGAAGCGGAATTTACGCCTCTCCTTTCTTTTTCTTGCGCTTGCTTTACTCATTGCTGCGCTTGCAAAGCCGCGCCTCGGCTCTCAAGAACTCACTATGAAATCACGTAGTCGTGATCTGCTCATCGCCATCGATACCTCTCGCAGCATGCTTTCGACCGATGTCATTCCAACGCGTTTAGCCCGCGCAAAACTATTAGCGCAAGATCTTCTCGAAGTACTCCCTGGTGATCGCGTCGGTTTAATTGCCTTTGCCGGCGATGCTTTTTTGCAAGCTCCCATAACACTTGATCATAATGCCGTGAGAGATTCTGTTGAAGAACTGGACACTTTTATTATTCCAAAAGGAGGTACCGATCTTACTTCTGCGATTCATCTTGCAGAGACAACTTTTAGCAAAGAAGAGGGCACAAGTCGTGCGCTCATCATCATGACTGACGGCGAAGATTTACAAGAGGATGCTATCGCAGAAGCAAAAACTGCTGCCTCGCTTGGAATAAAGATTTTTACGATCGGGATTGGATCAGCCGAAGGCTCATTGATTCCAATCAAAAATGAACATGGCCAAACAGAGTTCGTTCGTGATGAAAAAGGAAAACCTGTTTTATCTAAGCTAGATCTCCCTCGATTACAAGAAATCGCACACGTTACAGGTGGTTTTTACGAACCCTTCGGAACTGACGCCGCTCGCAATATTGTACAACGGGGTATTCTTCCGTTGAAGGTTGGTGATACCGGCAATCTCATTGCACGAAAACCAATCGAGCGTTACCAGTGGCCTGTTGCTGCAGCATTATTTCTGTTGTTACTTTGGTCATTGCTAAGTGAGCGCCGCTGGCACACCTCACTCTTACTTGCGATGATAGGAGGTTTGCTTCTTCCATCCTCTGGAAGAGCTGACAGTGGTATGAGTAACTACGAAAAAGGAAACTATCAGGCCGCACTGCAAGATTTTGAAAAGCGCTTGCAATCACATAATGCACCTTCTGAAGTGAGATTTGATGCGGGTGCTGCAGCTTATAAAAATGGAAATTATAAAAAAGCTCTTCAGTATTTTACCGATGCTCTGACCTCTTCTTCACCAAAAGTAGAACAATTAGCAACCTATAACCTCGCCAATACGTTGGTTCGATCTGGAGAAGCAGCAACTGATGTTACTGAAAAAACATCCGATTGGAAAAACGCGCTCGAGCATTATGACACCGTTCTCAAAAATGATCCTAAAAATAAGACTGCAAAAGAAAACCGTGAGATTGTAAAAAAACTTTTAGAGGATCTGAAAAAAAATCAGCAGCAGAACAAGAATCAGCAACAGAACCAACAACAGAATCAGCAGCAGAATCAGCAGCAGAACCAGCAGCAGAACCAGCAGCAGAACCAGCAGCAGAACCAGCAGCAGAACCAGCAGCAGAACCAGCAGCAAAACCAGCAGCAGAATCAGCAGCAGAATCAGCAACAGAATCAGCAGCAGAACCAGCAACCATCTTCCTCTGATAAAAACGATAAAAAGGATTCTTCTAAAAATGAGCAACAGCAAAATCAACAATCTCCCAGCGGAGGCTCACAACAACAACAGCAACAACAGCCTAAAGATGTGAACGGTCAGCAAAAAAACCAGCAAGATCAACAATCCTCTGGCAAGCCCTCTCCATCATCAAACTCATCACCAGACCCTGGCGTAACACCGACGCCTGCTCCTGCCACTGGGACAAGCTCTGGCGGCAACTCAACACCAACGCCACCAGCAAATCCGGCATCTCCTCCTGAAAAAGAAACACAACAAAATTCTCAGCAGTCATCAGCTTCCAATCCACAAGGAGCTTCCTCACCACAACAAAATAATTCTGACGGAGGAGAAGAAATCAAGCCGAACCCAACACGAGCACCTTCCCCAAGCGAAAAGAAAAATGGCGTATTAACTGGTGGTGAACAAGGCCCCAATACAACAGCCACGGAAGCAGCCGAAGAGGGGACCAACGGTATGATGTCAAAAAGTCAAGCAGAGGCTTTGCTCCGTTCTATGCAAGAGGAAGAGGATCATGTCAAACTGCAACAGCATCAAGATTCCGAAGAAACAACGAAGGATTGGTAAAAAGAAGAGTTTAGTCGCTACTATCGCAGCTGTTGAGGGGTTGAGGAGTTTAACTCCCAAAATTTTATGTTAATCGCGACTCAACGCCTCAACTTCTTTTGCGGTTATAGACCGATAAAGCAACGATGCCAAATAGGGATCTGTTTCTGGAAGTAAGGGGGCGCTGAGAATAGCTTGAGGATTGGTCAGCCGTGAAAAAATCATGCGATGGATGCGCGTGCGTGGGACTGATTTTTTCCCATAACCGTTGGGAATATTACTCGACCAAAAGTTAATATAATCGACCCCCTCTTTCTTTTCTTGGCCAAGATAGATCACGAGATGCCCATGTTCAGAGGCTCCGATCTCATCAGTCCAAAAAATCTTCAAGAAATCACCCGGTTGCGCGGCTGAAAGCTCCGTGAAGTTAGGTCCTAATCCAAGCGCCTTAAAAAGTCGCGCCACGCCTGGACCATTAGCGTTCCATCGCCCCCAGATTCCATGACCATCAGCCTTGTTGCCAGGCAGCAAAAAACCGCTGATTTCAGAGGAGAGGGGCAACAGACCACGATGGTTCAGCAAAATCAATGTTTTGAGAAAAACAATGTACGTTGCCTCTGAGCAAAAACTTGGCTTGGCCTGTTCTGCCTCAACATGGAGCTGACCACTACTGATGAAGATCGCTTCACGCAGATGTTTTATAGCTAGAGGGCTTGTTCCATAGCCACCTCCTTCGGGCATCGTATTAACGACCTTAAGAATAATGCTGTTATAGGGCGACTGCACGCTATTGCCAAAGAGGCTGTTTGCGACTAAGAAAAAAACCATAACAAACAGCCTGCAGGAAAAAAAAGTATGCCTCATAATAAGAACGATGATCGATCAATCTTTGCTATCTTCAAGAACCATTCGATACCTACTGTTCGGGTTAGCTTTTCTTTTAATACTGCTCACTACGGCTTGGTTTTGGAAGCGTCCAATCTCTGGTCATGGAGGATTACCAATTCCAGGCAAGATTGAAATTCCTGTGCCTCCGTTTTTGCAAGCAGATCCTCGCTGGGCTAATGATTCACTTGCCGGAACACCAGAGACACTTGGCAATGCAGGGTGTGCTGTTACTTCAGCGGCTATGGTCCTGGCTTATTATGGAGTTCCCGTTGACCCATCATCCCTCAATAAATATCTTATCGAGAATAATGGGTATGAAGGCAGCTCATGGCTCAAATGGGAAATCGCTGGAACATTTCCTCCGAACATTGCAGAAAAACGTTATGAAGATTTACCAAGCTACGGTCTTATTGATTGCAATCTCCTGCTTGGAAACCCTGTTATTATCAGAATCCGCAGATCAACCGGAAAAACACACTTTGTTGTGATTGTTGGGAAAAAAGGATGGGATTATTTAATTCGCGATCCCGGGGAACAGGGAATGAAGGGGGTTTATCCTTTTTATAAACTTGGCACGCCCATCGAAGCCCTTCGCTACTATAGTCGTCACGAATGAAGATCAGATTAGCACCTTCACCTGCGGCCAGACCAAGAGCTGATTAAAAACGGTGATGGAAGTTAATAAATTAGCGGTTTCAGGCTCTGTACACGACAAAAATTACATGAATTTGTAACTCGTTAATAATTCCATGCAATTGCGTATGTTATTCAACAAGTTACAATTTTATATAACTACCAACATTATAAAAAAGAATTCACCACAAAGAACACAAAGATTGCACAAAGGCTCGGAATTATCTCTATTAGAATTGATTATGTCAATTACTCATCAACGATGAGTCGCATTGCAAGCGATGGCTGATTATTTTTTGAAAAGTCTGGACCACCAACTTGGTTTTGCAGTCTCTTCAGCAGCTTTTTGTACAGCTTCAGCTTGAGCAGCTCTAGTAAGTTCAGCAGCTTCTCGAGCAGCAGCGACCTGAGCAGCTATTAGATCACAAAAATTTTTGGAAAATTCAGCCACTTCTCTAGTAGCACCAACAATCCAAGCAATATCTTCAATCCAAATAACATCATCAATCTTTGGGATACACTGCCTACAAACAGTAGCATCAGCACGATTTCTGTCATCATCAACACGATTTTCAAACTTAATAGCTTCAGCTTCAGACTCAATAGCGTGTTTGTTAGCTAGAGCAACTCGACGAGCAATACCGGACAACTGATCATAATGAATAGCCACAAATTGATTGAAATCAATGGATCCTATTTCTTCACTCTGTTTTAGTATACTAGCGCAATCTTTAGCAACACTAGCAGCACAATAAGTAGCCGCGGAAAATCTAGAATAAAAAGAATTAGAATCACACTGATATATAGTGCCAGAAGAATCTCCATTATGAGTAGCGTTGGTCAAAAGATCATAAGCAGTGGTGATGTTAGGATTTTCAATAAAAAGACGAGCTGTTTTTGAAAAGTCAATCCACCGTTTTTTATAGCTAGCAGAGCGATCTTTTCTGTGTTGAGTAATGACCATTCTCAATGTCTCGATAACATGCTCCCTCCTATTAGCCCAAATAGCTTTCTCTGCTTTAGCTCTATCAATTATCTCAGTGATTAAAGCTATCTTAAAACCTCGATTCGCTTCAGCGGTTTGAGTTAGAGACTTATAATCAATATCTTTTTCACTTATAAGGTAATCCCAAGCATCTTCGGCAGCATAAACAACATTAGTAATTCGCAAAGGATGAATCAACCAAGTACATGTTTGCAAAGGATAATTATCTAAAATACTCTCTGCAGCTTTACTTTTTTTTAGAGCCTCTGCCCAAGCGGAGCCTGCCAATTCTTCGAATTCTCTAAAATAAATCTCAGGCCAAGCTGCCTTCCACGCCTCATAATCAGCCTCAGCACAAATCTTAGCTCGGGCTACTGCTCTGGCATAACGTTCTCCCCTATTATGACATTCGGCAGCCACTCTTCTAGCTTTTGATTCCTCTTTAATGGCAGTCTCTTCTCTCTCTTTTGCATTCTTTTCCTTAGCTTTCCAATCTTCTTCAGCATGTGACAAAAGCTCAGCTAATCTTGCTATTTTTTCTTGTCCTTCTTTCTGAGCTGCTATGTTTACAGCCGCATTTCTCAGCGGATGAGATACTAATTCGTTATATTCTTCCGTCGCTTTGTTAAGCTCTTTTTCACAATTGAGATAATCTTCTGTTGCTTGCTTAAAAGCTTCTTGAGCTGCCTGAGCAACTACATGCGCTTGATCTAAATCTTGTTGCGCCTTGTCACGCTCTCTTTCGAGCGGACTCATCTCCTCTTGTTGATTTTTTTTGATGGTTTCTACTAACTCTTGAGAACTACTCATCCGTTGACGCCATGCGGAGATAACGAAGGTTAAGAGGCGATCTCGGTTGTTAAGGCCCATCTCTGCAATGAGAGCACTCCATACTTGTTGGTCTTCATCGCTTATGTTGGCGCGTTGGGTCAACTCTTGAGCCCATCTTATCGACTCTGCAGCTTGAGGAACATCAGTATTGTTAGTAAAAAGTCTCTTCATAGAGACTGCAAAATTACTTGTTCTCTTTCTCTCTTTGTCAGCTGCATCCTCTTCAAACTGCCTAACCTCTTGTGTCAGTTTTGTAGCATTTTCTTTAAGATCATTAATGGTTTCTTCATCATTTTTTAGTTCTTCAAGACGCTCTTTGAGAAGATCTTTTAATGAATCCTTGTAAATAGTTTGATCTTTTTTCACAGCCCACTTCAACGTAGAAAAAAGGATGCCCGTTATTCCTGTTAAGGGAACATCGGGAATAGCAATATGTTCTAACGCCTTCATAAGATCGTTGGGAAGATTGATAGGAGCGCCTGCAAGAAACTGGTCGACTGCTCTTGCCACAGCATCGCCAGGAAGAGAAATCTTTTCCAGTTTGCCTGAACCACGCTCAAGAGCCTCATCGCATAGTTCTAATAAAAGATCTGCTCGCGTCTTCCCCTCCAACCCACTCAATCTATCCTTTTCTTCTCTTAATAAGTTA
>JBIRBD010000091.1:0-8202 GCA_044326465.1 Chthoniobacterales bacterium | reverse complement strand
ATAGGTGGTCAGGATCGCTCTCTGTTGCAACATGATTTAAAAAATCAGAATAATCTCTTGCTGTAACCAGACTCGTCATAACCGACGAGTGATTTGAAGTTACCTCTTCCTGCAGCCTGTAGCCTGTAGCCTGTAGCCTGCCAGCTTCGCTGGCTATAAGGCCGCTCGAGGTGATTGCCAGAAGAATCGAAACCAGGGCCAGGGAGTGGGTTATTTTTTTCATGAAATTTCTGCAACAGCTTTCTGGTTATATTATTATATATATGACGTTAGTAATTAGAATTTTGTAACAAGCCTGAATATTTCATACTAAATCTATTACAGCTTGTAGAAGGCTTATCAACCTTGCACGGGCTTCATCACGATTCAGTATGAAATGTTATTTAAAGCCCAACAGCAAACCACCTTGGTAGACTATCAGCGATACTAAGTAGGCCGTGCCGGTCATGTAACAAAACTGAAAGATCGGCCAGCGCCAGCTACTGGTTTCACGCCGTACGACAGCGAGCGTGCTGATACATTGCATAGAAAAAACAAAAAAGAGCAAAATAGAGAGACAGGTTAGCGGTGTGTAGACAAGCTCACCATTGAGGCGTCTTTCTCGAGGCATGACTGCTCGCAGTGACGTTGTATCTTTTTTATCACTACCCTCCACATGATAAACAATAGACATCGTACTAACAAAAACCTCACGCGCAGCTTGCGCGGCTATAAGACCGATACCGATTTTCCAATCAAAACCAAGCGGTGCAATCACCGGCTCAATGACATGACCAAAGCGGCCTGCATAGCTAGTCTCTAGTTGAGTGGCTTTATCAGACTTCTCTGCTCCGTAGTCTCCTTGCACTTCATCGGCAGAAGCGCGTTTGGAAAGAAGCCTATTATCTTGATCAGAAGAATTCGGTTTTGGGAAACTGGCTAAAAACCAAAGTAAAATAGAAATACCTAGGATAACCGTGCCAGCACGTTTTAAAAACATTCTCGAACGATGCCACATTTGAATAACGACTTGACGCAGCGCAGGCAAATGGTAGGAAGGAAGCTCCATTAGGAAGACAGGGGGTTCTCCACGCAAAATTGTTTTTTTGAAGAGTCCTGCAAAAAGAAGCGCCGCAACTGTTCCAAGAAGATAAAGTCCCATCATGATAGCGCCTTTTATCCAGACAGAAATGGTACCGAGTGGAAATAGTGCCGTAATCATCACCGCGTAGACAGGAAGGCGCGCAGAGCAGGTCATCAGCGGCGCGACCAGAATGGTAACAAGACGATCTTTTCTATTTTCAATCGTGCGTGTTGCCATGATCCCTGGAATAGCGCAGGCATAGGAGCTAAGGAGTGGGATAAAAGATTTTCCATGAAGGCCAACTTTGCTCATCACGCGATCCATTAAGAAAGCAGCGCGTGCCATATAGCCTGTGTCTTCTAAGAGCCCGATAAAAAAGAAGAGGATTAAAATTTGTGGTAAAAAGATCACCACCCCGCCGATACCTGCTATAACCCCATCGGCAAGCAGATCACGAAAATCACCAGGCGGTAAAATATTCTTAATGAGATCTCCCAGCGCATCAAAGCCAGCTTCAATCCATGACATCGGATAAGGGGCAATGGCAAAAATAGAAACAAACATCAGTCCCATCACGCTGAGAAAAACAAACCATCCCCAAATCGGGTGCGTTAAAATATCATCGAGACGTTGCGTTAAACGATCGTTCATGATGCTACTACGCCCTTGCGCAGCATGGCATAGTTCACCGATGCGTTGATAGCGGGCAGAAACAAGCTCTTCACGCCACGATGGCAATTCTCGATCAAGCATAGAGCGCTGCGCTAAGATCACTCCGAGAGCAACTCCGGCATACATTTCTCTCGCTAACATTTCTATTTCCGTATCAGGAGCTGCGAGCAAAATAACAGCTCTCATACGAACCAAGTTATCTCGGGGAATTGTTATGCGATCGTTGGGGTCATCCGTTGAGGCATCCCCTTTGTATTTTTCTGTTTTTCTCTGCTTTTCAACTTCTAACTTCACCTGCTGCGAAGCAGTCACCGCTGCGACGACATCTATTGCACGGCTCCAAACAGAAGGAAGTTCTGGAGCCCACTGACTAGACTCAAGCTCAGCACGACTCAATGCCAACCTCAACGGCAAAAGACTCTGCTTCTCATTCGCCTGGCATGGAATAATGGGCACTCCAAGCTCTTTGGAAAGTTTTTTAACATCAATAGCCATCCCTTGCGCTTTAGCGAGATCGATCATGTTAAGCGCAATGATTGTTGGCAAACGAAGCTCAAGTACTTGTGTTATAAAATAAAGATTACGCTCAAGATGCGAGGCATCAACTACGCAAAGAAGACGCTCTGGTCGCGGTGTGTCAGAACGCAATCCAAGCAAAACATCACGCGTAATTTGTTCATCAGGTGCATGTGCACTAAGGCTGTAGCTACCTGGCAAGTCGAGCAGCTCAATTTTTTCTCCATGCTGACCGATGAATTGTCCCGATTTTTTTTCTACGGTAACGCCAGGATAGTTGCCGACTTTTTGACGAAGTCCCGTCAGTGCATTAAAGAGCGTCGTCTTACCACTATTAGGATTACCAACAACAGCGTAACGCTTGGGGTGAAATTTTTCTTCGCTCATGATTTCAAACTTTCTCAACCAAAACTTGCTCCGCATCATTGCCTCGAAGACTAAGGCTATAACCACGAAGACGAAATTCCAACGGATCACCCATCGGTGCTTTACGTACAAAAGTAATTTCGGTTCCACGCAAAAGCCCCATCTCACGAAGACGATTAGCTAAGACCTGCGCTTGGGGAAGCCTATAAATAGAGGCCGTCTCCCCTATTTGCAACTTTGAAAGCGGGATAATCATAGAAGTTTCTCTTTTGTATTTGGAGCAGCCTTAACCCAGATTTTCTGTGCTAACTTTTGACTCAACGCCAAGCGCGTACCACAGACATTGCAAATCATTTGTCCGCCACGACTCACCACATGAATTTCGGCTTTTTCACAAATGCCGACTTCACGGAGACGACGGCAAATTTTATCGTTTCCTTCCAGCCTCTCAATACATAAAAGTCGACCAGCCTCAGCTTTCGAAAGGGGAGTAGCAGATGCAAGAGAAGTCATAAACGCTTATCTTAGCGGAAAAAAAACTTCCTTCCAACTGCAATAATTTTTAGCTTCTTATACCATTGCTACTGCTGAAAACCGTATGAAGAACATTCTAAAATTTATTACAAAAAAGCTGAAGACTGCTGCTGTTGTCTCTTTAAGCTCCTCGACCATGCTTTTTCGTCGTCGTAAAAAAATGTACGATCAATTCATGGCTAGAAAAATTTCTATTAGCTTTCCTAAGTGGAAATCAGCAAAAACGAATAAAGAGAAACTGTAATAATGAAGCAGATCTCTTTTTTATGGCTCTTTATCATATTAATTCTCGGAGGCTGTGCTCATCAACTTCCTCAGTATGAAGAACCACTACCACGAGCTACTATTGAAAAAGTTCGAACAACAGCCTACACAGCGAGTGAAAAAGATCATCTCCGCTATGGCGCACGCTCTGCTCTGGGAACACCTTTAAGGTATGGAGCGATCAACAGCGCTTCTGCTGATTGGGCGCGTTGGCCTGCAGGCACGCGCTTTCGCCTACGCGCGACAGGAGAGATTTTTGAAGTCGATGATTATGGCTGGGCGCTTGCTGGCACCAATACTATCGATCTTTATAAACCAACACGGCGAGCGATGAATGAGTGGGCCGTGCGGCGTGTGACCATTGAAATTTTACAATGGGGGGATCCGTGGCGCAGTTACATGCTCATGACAAAGGTCAAAAGCTATCGCCACATTCATCGCATGCTCAAAGAATATAGAAAATTTTTCTCTGCTCATCCTCCTATAAAACCTGCTGCAGCTGAGAAAAAACAGTCTCATAGCTTCTCCTAATAGAACTAGAATTCTTCCATCCTTTCCTTTGCGGCGAGTTTTTTATACTATACCATTAGCGTGCGAGTTTTAGGTTTTACTACTTCTCTTTTTTGTTTCCAGCTTCGCTCGCGGATCTCGCGTTATGCTTGCATAGACCTTCGATCCTTCGTCTTCGTGGAAACAAAAAATAAGAGCATAAAAAACCTAAAACTCGCACGCGAATCCTCTATCCCTGCCTTGCTGCTCCCCTCCTCATAACGTTCATCGATTTTATCTCATGAATATTTTATCTCCATTTAAAAAAATAATTCATCCTGTTCGTGATCGCATAGCTTCCTCTACAGCAGATGCTATTTCTGAAGGTGAAAAAAAACTCGTCCAAGTTTGCAGTCTCACAATAGAAAGTGCCCTTGCATCCTTTAATTCTTCTGAGCATGGATTGACGTCTGAACAAGCTCAGAGGTCACTTGAGCAATCGGGGCCAAATGATCTTGGCAATAGAGCAGAGCAAGGTTTCTTTAAAGAAATTTTGATGCGTTGCAAAAATCCCCTGGTTATTCAGCTGCTGATTATTTGCGCCGCTTCGATTATTATGGGCGATCCACAATCAGCCACCGTTGTTGGTTTCATGGTTTTTTTGAGTGTTGGATTTTCTTATTATCAAGAACATCGTTCGAGCAAGGCTGTTGAGAAATTAAGAGCGATGGTACAAACTAATTGCCATGTCTTACGCGATGGCCAAGAAGTAGAAATTCCGATGTCGGAAATTGTGCCAGGTGACATTGTGTTGCTTCAGGCGGGATCGTTGATTGCAGCCGACATGAGGCTCATCGCCGCAAAAGATTTTTTTGTGAGTCAATCCTCGCTCACCGGCGAATCGATGCCTGTAGAAAAAAGCATAGATTCTAGAAGCATGACACAGAGCGCCAAAGCGGCAGCTATTGAATTCCCGAATGCCGTTTTTCAAGGTAGTAATGTGGTGAGTGGAAGCGCCAAAGGACTTGTTGTGAATACAGGCGTAGAGACACACTTCGGTGCGATCACCCAAAAACTTTCACTTGCACCCGTCACAACAAGTTTTGATCGTGGTATCTCAGGCTTCACCTGGCTGATGATTCGTTTTATGGTCGTGATGGTTAGCATTGTCTTTTTGATTGTTGGTTTAAAAAGTCACGACTGGGCAGAAGCCCTACTTTTTGGGCTTTCGGTGGCTGTAGGCCTTACGCCAGAAATGTTGCCAATGATTGTCGTCGTGAATTTGTCAAAAGGGGCGATGGCAATGTCAAAGAAAAAAGTCATCGTCAAGCGCCTTAACGCGATTCAAAATTTTGGTGCGATCGATATCCTTTGCACCGATAAAACAGGCACGCTCACGCAAGATCGAGTTTTTCTTGAGAAGCATGTCGATGTCACCAATCGTCAAAGCGATGACGTTCTGCGCTACGCCTACATGAACAGCTACTATCAAACAGGCTTGCGCAATCTGCTGGATGCCTCCGTGCTCTCACACACAGATCTTGATGTGGATCGTGACTGTCGCAAAGTAGATGAAATTCCGTTTGATTTTCAACGCAAGCGCATGTCCGTGGTCGTAGACTATGAGGGCGATCACGTCTTGGTTTGCAAAGGTGCTGTTGAAGATATTTACAAAGTTTGTACACATTACCAAGTCGATGACGAAGTCTACATGATGATCGACTTGATTAAAAATGATCTCCTTGAGGAATATGAAGAGCTCAGCCGCGATGGCTATCGTGTACTCGGAATTGCTTACCGAGAATTTTCTCAAGATAAAACAACCTTCTCCGTTGCTGATGAGAGTGATTTAATTTTACTTGGCTATATCGCCTTCCTCGATCCACCGAAGGAATCGGCACGTAAGGCGATTGAGTCTCTCAAGGGATATGGTGTTACCACCAAAATTCTCACCGGAGACAACGCCCCCGTTACACGCAAAATTTGTAAAGATGTTGGCCTTGATGCTGGCAATGTGATCACTGGTGATCAGCTTCTTTTTTTGAATCAAGAAGAGCTTGGCGAGCTTGCAGAAAAAAATAGTGTTTTTGCACGTCTCTCTCCAGCACAAAAAGAGAGTATTATTTTAGCGCTGCAAAAAAGAGGTCATGTCGTCGGTTACATGGGTGATGGCATCAATGATGCCCTCTCGATGCGCGTAGCGGACGTTGGGATCTCGGTGGATACGGCTGTCGATGTTGCCAAAGAATCAGCCGATATTATTTTGCTCGAAAAAAGTTTAATGGTGTTAACCGATGGTATTCTGGAAGGGAGAAAAGTTTTTGGAAATATTGTTAAATATATTCGCATGGGGGCGAGTTCTAATTTTGGAAATATGTTCAGCGTGCTTGGTGGCGCTTGTTTCCTTCCTTTCCTACCGATGGCACCGATGCAAGTCCTGGTGAATAATCTTCTCTACGACACATCCCAAATTGGAATTCCTTCCGATCATGTCGACGCAGAATATCTAACGACACCACGACAATGGAATATTGGTAACATTGGACGTTACATGCTTTTTATTGGACCACTTAGTTCCATTTTCGACTATGCCACATTTTTTCTGATGCTCTATTTTTTTAACTGCCATCTTTTTAATAGCGCAGCGACAAGTCCTGAAATGAAAATTTATTATGAAAAGCTTTTTCATACTGGCTGGTTCGTCGAATCCATCCTCACGCAGACATTAATTGTTCATATCATTCGGACAAAAAAAATTCCTTTCCTTCAGAGTATTGCGAGCCCGTTCCTGCTCTTTATGAGTTTTTTCATTATGATTATTGGAGGAGTATTGCCTTATACGCCACTCGGAAATTATTTTGATCTTGTCCCACTCCCTGCGATTTACTGGGCCTGGATTGTAGGATTTTTGCTCTGCTACTCCATCATCACGCACAAGGTGAATGTCTGGTGTTTGAATAAATTTGGAATTGATTGATTTTCTGTAACTAGAGCTTGTCCTAGCAATTATAACTCAATTATTAAAAACAAGTTGAATGCAATCTAGTAATACTTATAAAAATGCTAAAACACCATTTCTTATGAAATTGGTACATTATAATGAAACAGTTTTTCCCATTTATTGACGAAGGCAATGTTACTACAACTTAAACTTAAACTAATTACTTAAACTAGAGCTTGTCCCAATTCTATTGGGAAAGCTCTAGTTACCCTCCCAAAAATATGAACCCTCGTCGTTTTTTTCTTTTCAGTGCTAATCTCGTTCTAGCGTTAGTTATGATCAACCATAGCAACCTTTACGCTCAAGATAGTTCAGCAACTCTTAAGCAATCAAATAGTTATCAAACGATGATTGTTACTGCTAATGAGTATGCAGCGTTTTTGAATGAGGTGGCAAAAACCGATTCCTATAATCTCTACGATTCAGCCATAGGAACGGACCCTTCAACAGCTACGATTCTACGCGTTGGAACGCCTGGCAATTATTCCTATGAGGTTCTTGCAGGTAGAGAAGAGTCTCCTGTTAGCTATGTTAACGGCGATTCAGCGATGCGGTTTTGTGATTGGATGGGCAATAACTCACAAGTTACAGAAGCAATAGGCCTTCGCTCCTCAACTTCTCCATTGAGCATAATAGAGAACTCTAATGCTTCCTTTCTCTCTCTTATTACTAAAGATTCTTCAACAACAATCAGTAACAATAATGACCTATGGGAAGAGATCGGTTCCCTAGCGGCACTTTCAATAGCAGCCTGCGTGATGGTAAAAGAAGGTCAAGTTGCTGCAGAACAAAGTGTACCTCGATCATCTCCCTTAACTGCAGAGAACCAACCTGCTCTAACACTCCAAGATTTCCGAGTTGCTGCAGAAGCCCATCCAACAGCAGAACGCTTAGTGATTCATGAGGATGGAACGATCCGACCCTCTGAAGTAGATCCTAATGCTTCTGGCAGAAATAGAAGTGAAAATATGGCAATTACCCAAGCTTTCAGAGCCGCGGTTGAACAAGAGCATCCAACAAGAGTTAACGATCTCCTTCCACTCGATAGTGGAATGATTCAGAATCCCCGTCATCTAAGCAGCGCTAGTCTTAAAAAGATCTTACGTGAAATCGTTCCTCAAGAAGAGAGCTCTGATGGAGAGGGAGAAACAAGCGAAGAGAGCATGAACATGAGCAATCGATTCTCTGAAAGCAGCTTAGAAAGTGCAGAGTCTCTTACTAATACTCCATTAGAGAATGCTCTTAAGCTTCTTCAGGCAAGAGAGAAAGAGTGGAACAGAGCTCATCCAGATAGAGT